>JBCDIR010000507.1:0-3369 GCA_038748735.1 Bacteroidota bacterium
AGGTCTCCGGGTAGGATCTCCAGTACTTCCAACGCTCCCGGATCGTATTCCAGCGTAAACTGGTAGCCCATCCACTCGTTCAGGTACTCCGCCTCGAAAGCGATTTCGACGATTTCGTCCGCCGCTACTGCTTGATTTTTAGTGCTAAACACCAAGGGCGTCTGCCCGCGGGCATCCCCGTCCCCCTGCAAGCTATTCGCCTGCACCGAACCGTTCACATCACCAATTTTAATGGCCACAAAGTCCGCGTGCATTTCCATCCCGTCCAAGTTGTTGACGTTGAAAATTTCGGGGAAATAGGTCAAAAACGGATTTGTAGGGTCGGGGAACTCGTAGGACGCATCCACAAAGCGCCAACTCGTATTATTCGGGAAGGTATCGTCTAAATTGAGGATCAGTTTGCGCAACTTAATCACGTCCAGCGTAGAGACGTGTCCCGACCGGTCCACGTCCGCCGCAATCAACTTATACGGAGAGTCCAGTAGACGGGTGCCCAAAATATGCTTGCTGATGAAGATCAAATCCAGCGTCGTTACGCCGTTGAGGTGCGCTTCGTTGTTTTGCGCCACGATACTATAATCATTGCCCAACGGCAGTTCTTCAAACTGAAAGCTCCCATCCACCTGCGTGTACATCATGTCCGGTGCTTCGCCCGAGACGACCACCATCACGTTTTCTACTTCTATCCCGTCTTCCGTCAGTACGCCTCCGGCAATCATACCGCTCTGGGGTTCGTCAACGACACAGTGCTCGTTCGGATCTTGTACCAACACTACCGTGGTGCAAGAGCTGAAGTTGTTCTGCTCGTCATTGGCCCAAACGATGACCTCCTGCGCCGATTCCGCATCACCGCAGTGCAAAAGCAGCTCTGGCGTACCCGCTGCGGGTACCAGACCGTCGCTCGTACGGTTGATGTTGTATTTGAGTAATTCCGTACTTGTGCAATTGTCCTGGGCCGACGCGACTAGGGCTTCGGCGGGTAACATCGCCATGGCGCCGTTTTCACCGTACATTAGCGTCACGCTCATTCCGATAAAGCAACTGATTTGCGGCCCTTGGGTATCGCCGACCGTTACCGTAGTGGTACAACTGGCGTTATTGCCACAACCATCTTCCGCCACAAACTGCACCGTCGTAATGCCCTCGGGATAGGTTCCGCTCGCATCCGCGCCGTTCTCCGCAGCGTGGGGAGAGAGATTAATAAACGTAATCTCGTCAGAACAATCCGTAGCCGTTGGCAAGGCCAGAACGATCGCTGCCGTGGCACAATCGGGTCCGGTATTCGCCGTAACCGCTGGCGGACACGTCAATACTGGCGCGTCCAGGTCTTTTACTTTGATAATCTGCGTATGCACGTAGCGACCGGGGCCGTTCGGGCTAGAAGTATTGTAATGACACCAGTCGATGACGGTCCAGGTACGTAGAATTTTGTAACAAGCCCCCGCCACGGTATGAAACAGCGCTTCCGTCTCATTAATGGCAATGCTGCCGCAGCCCGCAAACGTAATGACGGGTTCGCGCGCTGCCACGGGCAAATCCGCTATGGCGGTACTCACGCCGCAGCCTTCCAAAGTGACATGCTCCGGCCAGGTGATATCCGTTTCCTGCAGCATATCGTTATTTTCGATGGTAATCACTTGTGTGCAACTGGTGCTCATGCCCTGCATGTCCGTTGCCGTCCAGGTGCGCGTCACGGTACCTTCACCGCATTCTCCAAACGCGACCGTCAGCGTACTGTCTACCGTAAATCCGAGACAGTTTTCGGACACGACGGGACTGCCGTAGATACTCCAATCGTCCTGCGGGTCACCGCACGTAATCGTCACGTTTGCGGGACACGCCAGGAGTTCGGGCCCCGAACCGTCCTGAATACTCACGATGGACTGACAATCGGTATAGTTGCCCACTAGGTCGCCACTGCCCGTTTCCCGCGTGGGGTCAACGGGACCAGTACCGGGGTCGAGGGCATACACCCGCAGCGTCACCGTAATGGGATCATTGGAAATATCTTCGCAACAAAAGAACACTTCATCATCGAACCACTCCTGCACTCCGGCTTGCGCGGCGCTATCGTCCCCCCTGGCGTTGGCACAAGAACCCGTATCCGTACGGCGTACTTTATAAAAAACGGCATTGCAATTATCCGAACTTCCTTCGTCAAACGTAATCGCCTGAATGACCGCCAGTCCCGCGTTGGGGATGGAAACCAACAACTGATCATTACAAGCCGCTACCGGAGCGTTCTGGTCTTCGACCCGCAGCTGCGTACTACACGTACTGACGTTGCCGCACTCGTCCATTCCCTGGTAGGTGACCGTGTACAGGCCGGGTGCTACGTTGCTCACCGGACTAAAATCGCTCGCCCCGTAGGTAGAACTGACCGTAAACGTAAAGTCCGAGCCACAATTATCCGTCGCCGAAATAATGGGTAACGCGATGGTAGCACCACAGTCGTCCCCGTCCGTGTTAAACACCAATTGATCGGGCGTCGGGCAGTTCAAGGTCGGTCCCTGCGTATCAGTGACGAGGATGAGTTGTTCCTCCGTTTGCGAAAAAGCCGTACAGGTCTCCGTTACCGTCCACGTGCGGTCAATTCGGTACATATAGTCGTTACAGATGTAGGTCGTATCGTCCATATAATCGAACGTCAACCCACACGGACCGCCGTTATGCGCAATGTCCGTATCGTTAAGTAACGGCATACCCGTCCGTAGCGGATCCGCCCCGGGATCGTCACAAGGCAAGGTGACGTCCGCCGGGAAAGTGACGTCCATGACCATCGCTCGCAGGATGTTGATGCGCTGCGTACAGCTGGCTTGCAGACCACTGTTGTCGGTGACCGTCCACTCGCGCAGAATCACTCCGGCCGTGTCAGAAAAGCAGTTGCCAATGGCGAAGTTTTCTATAAAATCGAGGTCCAGGTCAGCCGCCGTAGCGCAATTATCCGCTACGGTTGGGACACCAATAACCGCCGGGGAGCTATTGTCCAAACAGCTAATCGTTTGTTCTTCGCAATTGGCAATCGTCGGCGCTAGGTTATCAATAAGCCGAATCGTGCCAACGCAAATAACACCAGTCGTCTGATCAATGATAGTTACGCTCAGGCGGCTACCCGCGTCAGCGCTCGCTTGAAATTGGACAAGGTCTACATTATCCGCCAGCAGCGTGTTGAGCGAGTGGAGGAGGGTGAAGTGGTCGGCACCCGCGATCTCGAACCACCGGAGCTTCTCGTTCCGACTCCGCCGCTTCATCGTCCGGAGGGCGGCTGTGTTGCCGCCCTCGCCTTCAAGGACGAACGTGGGGCAGGCGACGGACGCGAGGTGGTACATCGGCGAGCGGAGCCGGTTCTCCTTGCCGTTGTACCACCTC
>JBCDIR010000508.1:0-3366 GCA_038748735.1 Bacteroidota bacterium
ACGCAAATAGCGCCGAAAAGAGCAAGTTTAGACCTATAACAAGTTGTGTTCATAATGTTTAATAGCCTTACGCTAAAAATTAAAGCCGAAATGCAGTCCCGGTTCCCAAAAAAAGAACTTGGGCCACTCGTCATCCATTACCTGGAACGAGGCAGGCATTTCTGTATGCCACGGTCGATGCGTGACTGCGAGGGACGGCTCTAGGAAAAATCTATTACGAAGCAGCTTAATGTGGTATCCTACACGATAGGTGTTGAAGAGTTGGAAACCCGTAGCTATTTCAACGTTCGCTTCGTTGCGAAACGACTGCCAAGTATTCATCACGTGAATACCCGTGTAGAGTCCTTTCCACCAGTAGCGTTGATAGGCCAAGGCAAAACCGACCTCTCGAATGGAGCCGGGGAAGTTGTTGGCCGGGTCGGCACGTTCCTCACCGTAAGGAATGCCGAGTGACTCGAAGTAACGCCAGGTTTTCACTTCCAGCGAGACGACATCGCGGCTAGTAAGCCGGTAGCCGAAGTTGAGTTGGGCAAAATCAGGCTTTTCTTCCGGCAGGAAATTGAAAAACATAAAGAGCGAACTGCCCACGAAGCAGCGCTTGAAAGTACTGTCTTGCGCGTACTGCGCCTGTGCTGGTAGGTAGAATAATACCGTTGTCAACAATAAAATAAAAATAATTTTGCTTTGCATAAGTCAATTGATTTTGAGTTACGGCAAAGCTAGGGTGGGTTCTGGCTAGCAAACGTTCACTTTAGTTAACAAATACCTAGTCTCACTTTTTTATTCTGGCCCGTATCCGGCTCAGCGACTGGGGCTGGATACCGATATAGCTGGCCAGTTGGTGCTGTGGTACGCGCCGAATGAGATCCGGGCGATGCTCGACCAGGGCCAAGTAACGTTGCTCCGGAGAAGAGATTTTAAACAGGTCAAATTGGGTGCGTTGTTGTACTAATAGTTCTTCTGAAAGCATCCTACACAGTGTCTCAAACTTCGGAAACTGCGCAAAAACCGTCGCTTCCATGGCGGGTGTAGAAACGCTCAAAATAGAGTCTTCTGTGGTGGCGAGATAGTATTCGGATGGCTGTTGGGTAAGCACGCATTCGGGGGTTAAGCCTTCCATCTCCGTATAAAAAGCAGTGGTTTTTTCTTTGCCATCCACTACGTAATACGTACGCAAACAGCCTCGCAAAACAAAATAGCCTACCTGCGAGTGCGCTCCAGCGCGCAGCAATACCGTTCCCTTAGCGACCGACCGGAAAATGTCTAAGGCTATAATGGCTTCCTGCTCAGCAGCACTTAGGGGAACGTAACGCTCGATGAAGTCGAAGAGGAGGTTTTGCATAAAGGTGAATGGGACTGGTTTTTTATGCAAAGTTAATGTATTGCTGGTGAAATTGTAGATTCAATCTTGTATTCACACTAGTACAGTACAAGCGTTAAACTTACGTCAACTCCACCTGCGGCGGCAACACCTTATACATCACCGGCGTAATCACCCGCGACAGCAACGTACTCGACACCAGCCCTCCGATGAGTACCAGCGCCAGGGGCGAAATCAGCGGATTAGCACTCACGGCCAGCGGAGTGAGACCGCCAATAGCCGTTACGGCGGTTAGTAGAACGGGGACGAAGCGGAGGTCGCCCGCTAGTTCGATGGCTGCGTTCAGTTCCATACCTTCGGCGCGCAGTTGGTTGGTGAAATCGACCAGGAGAATAGAATTTTTGACTTCAATTCCAGCGAGGCCAATGAAACCCAAAATGGCCACGAAAGACATGGGGTTGCCCGTCAAAAAGAGCATGCTTACTCCGCCCACGACTCCCAGCGGAATGACGGACAGCACAATGATCGTTCCTTTGAAGGTTTTGAACTGCAAAATCAACACCGCCAGGAAGAGAAAAATGCTCAAAATGACGACGATGAGGAAATTGCCACCGAAGGCATCACCCTCACTTTCGGCTTCGCCACCTAGCCGGTAGTAGCTGCCAGCGGGAAAATCGTAAGTATCCAGCTGGGGGAGCAATTCAGCGAGTACATCGTTGGCCAGTACGCCGTTCTCGGTATTGGCCGTGATACGTGCAAAGCGTTTTTTATCAAAACGGTTAATGGACTTGGCCGAGGACTCAAACTCCAGTTGCGTAAACTGGTCCAGCGCCACGGGGACGCCCTGCTGATTATTGACGTAGACTTCTTCCAGGGCCGTCAACTGGGGATAATCTTGATCAGTGGTCGTCAGGATGATGGGGTAATCCTCGTCCTGCTTATCCGTGTAAGTGCCGACATTCAGGCCGGCAGTAGCCAAGCGAATGGTCTGGTCGATAGTCGCGGTAGCTAGACCCAGGCTGCGGGCGCGGGTACGGTCAATGCTGACTTTGATGTCGGTCTTGGGGAGTGCTAGGTCATTCTCGACGTAGACGCTGCCGGGAATGTCGGCCAGCATCGTTGCGATGTCCGCAGAGACGCGTTTAAGTTCCGTCTCATCGTCCCCAAAAATCCGCAACTCAATAGGGGAGGTAATGGGTGGCCCCTGCACAAAGTCCTCTATTTCTACCTTGGCGTAAGGGAAATAGCGGAACCGATCCTGTAATTTGGCAATTAAATCCGTCTTCTGTTGGGGCGATGCGTCTGTTTGGAGCTGCACGAAGAATTGCGCAAAATCTCGCTTCTCTTTTTGTTGGGGGACATTGTAATAGATACGCGGATTGCCCTTACCTACGTTAGTCGTCACGTTGGTGATGAGGGTCTCGCTAGCGAGGCTATCTTCAATCATTCGCGCAATCTCGTCCGACCGCTGGACGCTCGTCTGGTCCGGCATTTGTGCGTCGATGAGGAAGATCGGTTTCTCGGAAACGGGGAAGAGTTTGAACCCAATTACCGGCACCAATAGCAGCGATAAGCCAAACAGTCCAAAGCCAATCAGCAAGGTCAAGAGCGTGTGCCTGAGGGACCATCTAACTAACTTGGAATAGGTCGCCTGGATGATTCTTTTGAGGCCGCGCATGATGGCATTGCCTTCGGGATGGGTTTTGTCACTCAGAATCCGGCTGGCCAAGAACGGCACCAAGGTGAGGGCCACTACGCTCGACGCGATCACGCTGGAAATCACGGCCAACGGTAGTCCACGTACAAATTCGCCCGGTCCGCCCGGCAAGAACACTAGCGGTAAAAAGGAGATCACGAGGGTTGCCGTGGTACCGATGACGGCTTCGGTGATTTGTTGGGTACCTTTGATGGCCGCTTCCTTGCGGGAATACCCTTCGCGCAGCCAGCGTTCAATATTTTCCACCACGACTATGCTGTCGTCTACCAGTAGTCCCAGTGCTACCACCAAGCCGACGATACTCAACTGATTTAAGGAAATACCGAAA
>JBCDIR010000509.1:0-3353 GCA_038748735.1 Bacteroidota bacterium
CGATTGTGAAGCTGGAGCCCGTGACGCCCCTCGTTCTCGACGAAGAGGTTGACCGGGATCCGGTTCGACGAGGTCGCGAGGTCACAGGACACCACGAGCTTGCCCGCCACAACGCGCACGGGAAGGCTGGCTGTTATTGCACTTCTCACGTGCCTAAATCCAACGCAAAAGTTTAGATCGTTCGCTTTACAACTCCGCAACTATGAATTCACCCCCCTACGCTGTGACCCTATTCACCTCCTGGCAAAGCTATTTAACCCTCGTCAACCGAGGACTTCTGGCACTCTTGATCGTATTAATCACAACGTGTCTTTACGGACAGGACACCATCCCTAGCGGAGACGCGCGGGCGACCTTTTTGCAGGACATGCGCGAGTTCGTTGATAAGAGTAACGACAAGGAGGTCTTAGCGGCTTACGAAAACTTCGCATCCGTTTTTTCGGGTTCTACTTTCACCGAGGAAGAACGCCAAGCCATCGTCTACACGGGAAATACCATGCTGGCGAAGCGAATGACGGCCCGTAATCAAGTACAGAAATACTTTCGCGTTCTTACGCAAATTAAAACGGATAATACCGGAGGTAATCAACTGTTGGAGTGGAACCAGTTGCTGAACGATGAGTTTTTATCCCCCGATTACCGGGTAAATACGGTGACCAATCTGCTCAATTTTTCGCTGGATTTCTACGAGCGTAATGCTTTACAGTACAGTACGAGCGGCGGCATCAGTTGGTTTGCTTTTGGTGAAAACCACCGCTGGAAAAATGAAAACGGTCCACGCCTCCTCGTAGAAAACGCTACGCTAACGGCCCTGCGCAGCGACGATTCCCTGCTGATTACGCAGACCAACTTAACGGTCGATCCGCTGGAACGCACCCTAGTAGGCAACGGGGGAAAAACCAACTGGGAGCGCACCAGCCTGGGCGCTGCTGTCTCCGTTGAGCTAGAAAAATACAACGTCAAACTCAACCGCAGTCTCTACGAAGCGGAAGTTGCTCACCTGACTTTTCCGCTCTACTTCGGTGGGAAAACGCTGCAAGGTACTTTTTCCGACAAGCTGGTCTCCGATAACAATCGTACGTCCTACCCGCGCTTTGAGTCGGACGCCCGTTCAGTGGATATTCGCAACGTGGGCGAAGGGGTACGGCTGCGCGGACGCTTCCGCCTGCACGGTTCTACCGTTTACGCTGCGGGAGATAAGGAACAGCCAGCAGAATTACTGGTGGTCAACCAGCTTAAACAACCGCGCTTTGTGGGTTACGGCAACCTAGTCAGTATCAAAGACCAGGGGCGAATTGTGGGGGAAAATGTGGAGTCGCTGCTCTATTTGGGTACTGATAGCTTGTATCACCCGTCCGTAGACGTGAAATTCAATTTAGCGGACTATTCCTTGGAACTCTCCCGTGGCAAGGTCGGGGTGGATCGCTACCCGTTTTACCACAGCCTACACCGCATGAACATTGACGCGGACTACATCCAAGCGTTCCTCCGCGAAGACCGACTCGTCATTGGTCGACCAACAGCTAGTTTTGTGAACAAGGAAGACGTCATTTTTGAGTCTTTGGAGTATTTCAACAAAGGAGAATACCGCAAAATTCAGAGTATCGGCAGTGCCAATCCACTGGCCATTATGAAAGCTACGGCCCAAAAAGAAGGTATTCGCTTCATGCGGGCGGGGTTGCTGGCGGAGCGTATTAATTCTAAATTCGACGTAGAGACGATCAAGCCACTACTCTACGATTTGGTTTCCAAAGGCTTCATTCTCTACGATCCGGAAACGGAAATGATAGAGATGAAGGACAAAATCTACCATTTCGTGGATGCCGATGCGGGCAATAAGGACTACGATTTTCTCCAACTCGTCTCTAAATCCGATACGGCCAACGCAGTCATCGACCTCAACAAAGGCTATACGCTACTTAACGGCCTGAGTAGCATCAATTTCAGTCGTAACCAACGCGTCGCGGCGCGGCCCACGGGCGGACAAGCCTTCCTAAAGGGCAACCGAAATTTTGACTTTGATGGAAAGTTATTTGCTGGATTCACCGTTTTTGAGGGTAAGGATTTCAAGTTCACCTACGACGAGTTTCAAGTCAAAATGGACTCGGTCCGTTACTTCGATTTCTACGTTCCGACGGGAGATGTGGATAAGAACAAGCAACCCGTTGCGTACAGTATTGGTTCGCGGATTGAACACCTAAACGGCGTGTTACTCATCGACGCACCTAATAATAAGTCTGGGCGCAACGACATTCCAATTTTTCCTTCGCTCCAAAGCAAAACCAATAGCTACGTTTTCTACGATCGGGATAGTACGCTCAACGGCGCGTACGTACGTGATTCCTTTTACTTTGAGCTCAAACCATTCAGTTTTGACCACCTTGATCGTTACGGACCACAGGATTTAAGGTTCGAAGGGCAGTTGTTTAGCAACGGCATTTTCCCCGATATTGAGGAAACGCTCGTCTTGCGGGAAGAAGACCAATCGCTAGGTTTTAGCAACGAGACCCCCACGGAGGGCTACCCCGCTTACACCGGAAAAGGGCAGTACACGGGTACCGTCGATCTGAGTAACCGCGGGCTACTAGGCCAAGGTCAATTGGACTATTTGCAGGCCACCGTCAATGCGGAAGACTTCACCTTCAAACCGGATGTAGCCACCGCCAGTGCCGACGCCTTCGATTTGACGGAAAACCGTAAAGGTGCCGTTCCCGTACCCGAAGTACACGGCGAGCAAGTAAGCATTGAATGGCGCCCCTACGCCGACAGCCTCATTGTGAATAGTCAGGAAGAAACACCTTTTGAGTTGTTTAAACAAAATGACCACCAACTGGACGGCACCTTGGTACTGACCCCCGACGGACTCAAAGGCGCGGGTCAATTAGAGTGGAGCCAAGCGGTTGCTAATTCTAAGATTTTCTCCTTTAGTGCCTTCTCCGCCGAGGCGGATACCATGAACATCCGGATTAAAGCCCTGGAGGTAGATGATCGTCTAGCTTTGGAAACGAAAAACGTCCAGGGGCAACTCAATTTTGACGAACAAACGGGTCACTTTGAAGCCAATGATGAAAACGTAGTCACGACGCTGCCGTACAATCAGTACAGCACTTCCATGAACGAGTTCGATTGGGATATTGAGGGCAATACCATCACCTTCGTCACCGAAGAAGGCCAATTGGCCAACTTCGTTTCGATTCACCCCGATCAGGATTCCCTCATTTTTGCGGGCGAGGAAGCAACCTATGATTTGACGACAAGTCTACTCCACATCAACGGCGTGGAACGGATGGTAAGCGCCGATGCCTTCATTTATCCCGACAGCCAGTACGTAGAAGTTGCGCCTAACGCAAAAA
>JBCDIR010000510.1:0-3349 GCA_038748735.1 Bacteroidota bacterium
GTACAAAATAATCAACTGTGGATACTCCTGAGCAACGGGGCTATTTATACCCTGCAGCCGAACGGACGCCCCCAATTGCACCTGCGCGCCCCCCTCGCGGCGGCGGGTCAGGCTGCCAGTTTGCAAGTAGAACTCGACGGTGACCTCTGGGTAGGAGGACTCGGTGAATTGTGGAGCTACGACCACTGGCGGCAGACCTGGACCAATTACGATCCGCCGATTCGCCAACGGTTGAAGAACACTTCTACCTACCGAAAAATTACGCAAGATCGCTCTAACGCTATCTGGGCAGCCACCAACTTTGGGGCCATCAAGATTACGCAGGCCGAGCGCCTTTTTGACCAGTATCTGAGTGGCGGTAGTGAATATTGTAGCAACGTATTTTGCAGTATGCGCGGCATCACGGGCGACGAAAAAGGGAATATTTACTTTACGTACTACAATTCCATCCACGTCCTCGACGCGGTAACGGGCAGCTCACGGCCCCTTTTCCCGAACAACGATTTCTTCAACCAACCTTTCGGGATTACCTACCACGATGGGCATTTGTATACGGGTAACGGCATCCGTATTCGCCTGTCCGATTTATACCAAGAAACGCTCTTCCCCCACAACAGTAAAGACATTGGCGCAGCGGCCGTAGACGCCGGCGGACAGGTATGGCTCGGCTACGAAAATCGGCTCTATCGCTACCGGGAGGAGGACCGCTTGTTGCTCTTGTATACCGATAGCCTGGGCAGTTGGGAAAACCACGGCGGCACCATTTCCTACGTCTACCCTAGCCCACGGACAGGGGATATATGGGTCGGCACGTTGGACGACGGGATTACTCGCTTGGCGCAAGGTCAACAACGCACCCAGCACTGGAATACTGCCGATAGCAGTCTGATCCGACTGCCTCATCCGCAGGTCAACGGTATCATCGAAACCAGTACTGCGGACCTCTGGATTGGAAGCGGTGACGGGCTGGTTTACGTCGACTTGACGCAGGATACCGCCCGTGTCCTTACTACGGAAGACGGTTTGCCGAACAATTTCATCAACGGCCTACTCAGCGAAGGCGATAGCTGCCTCTGGATAAGTACCGACAACGGCCTGTGCCGCTGGCGAATCGCCACTGGCGAAGCCCAAAATTTCTACGCAACGGACGGTTTGAGTGCCAATGAATTTAACCGAATTTCCTGTTACCAAACGCCCGACGGACAGCTCTTTTTCGGTGGTCTCAACGGCGTCAACAGCATTCGGCCGGACGAGCGCCTGTGGGAACAGCAGGTCCAGGCCACTAGCTCGCCTCTCGTTTGCACCAGCCTCAGCTACCTGGACGGGGATGCCGACACCATCCGTACTCGTGACATGCACTACGTCGCCCTGGATCAGCCCATCCGCCTGACGCACCGCGACCGCATGTTCAGCATCAGCTACGCCCTACTGGACTATCGACGACCGGAGACGCACCGTTTTCAGTATTACTTGGAAGGCTACGAACCCGACTGGGGCGAAGAAACGACCGATCACGTGCTCCGCTACACGGACTTGGACCCCGGCGAGTATAACCTACACCTGCGCGCGCGCTCCGACCAGGAAGACTGGAACGAAGCGCAAGAGCTGTCCATTCCCGTCTATATTCAACCCGCCATTTACCAGCGGGTGTGGTTCTGGCCACTCTGCGTGCTACTTGGTGCCGTCGGCATTGGCATCTTAATGCAATACCGCGTCTATTTACTCAAAAATCGGCGGGAGGAACTGGAAAAGGAAGTCGCCCAACGCACCAGTGAACTGGCCGAAGAGAAGCGCAAAAGCGAAGCCCTGTTGCTCAACATTCTTCCGGCTGGCTTGGCCGACGAACTCAAAGAAAACGGCCACGCCAAAGCCAAGCGCCACGAGCAAGTGACCGTCATGTTCAGCGATTTTCAGGGCTTCACCCGCATCTCTGAATTGCTGGAACCCGAGGAACTCGTCGCCGAAATTGACCTCTGTTTCCGCGCCTTCGACGAGATCACGGAGCGCCACGGCCTGGAAAAAATTAAGACCATCGGTGATGCCTATCTCCTCGTCGGTGGTATTGCGGATAGTAGCAGCGAACAGGCGAAAAAAGTGGTCTTAGCTGCGCTGGAAATCCAGGAATTCATGAACGCCATTTCCGTGGAACGGCGCCTGCACGGGCAACACTTCTTCGAGGCGCGTATCGGTATTCATACCGGCCCGATTGTGGCGGGGATCGTCGGGATTCGCAAATTTGCCTACGACATTTGGGGCAATACCGTCAATATTGCTTCGCGCATGGAGAGCAACGGACAAGTGGGTCGGGTCAATCTTTCGGCTACCACTTATGACTTGGTCAGCCGCGACTTTGATTGCACGCCCTCCGGCACTTACACGGCGCACAATACGCAGATTGAAATGTATTTGGTGGAGGATTTTTTGGGGTAAATGGCCATTGACCACCAAGTTGGTGCTTAGCGTCGCCTGGAATGAGATGATAATCCGTATAAACAACATTATGCTATTTCCCTGCCAATTACAATCTGGTAACATCGCTTTTCACAGTCCTTATTATGTCTTCATAAATGACAGCGATGTATCCGTATTTTTACGTTGCTTGACCAAGCATTCAATAGATTCCAAACCCCTTGAAAATGGGGACGAATCCAGTCGGAATCCGTACGAATTTTACGTATCCCAGCACGCAGGATGGACAACGATCATGGATAATTGGTACTACTCCTTGTATCATCTCAACGCCAATTATGCTTTTGTTGACCAACTAGGAGACCAGGTAGACATATTCCAGTGCTCCGTTGGAGATGCCGACCATTCGTTTGATTTCAAGTACTACAAGGATGGACAACTGAGAAGAAGCTACTGTGCGACTAATCCATCGTACCGAAAAGGAGAGTTGGAGATCACAGTTGACGTTGGAGCGTCGCTGCCTAGTGAGCATCTCTATCTAAAATCAGACGATGAATTCGATAAAGTCCTCAACATCGCCTTTGCGCAAGGTGCGAAGTTATCGCCCAATCCTGCGGATATTCGGGCCTATTCTTATTCGGTAGAGAAGCTGGACACAAATCCGAGCTAGGGTATGTTCTTATAAGGAGTGGTTTAGCTTTCCCACCGCAGGGAATCCTGATATTTTGCCTAGAACCATGCCTTTTGAGGATTAAATTAGCTCCAATTATTGCTGAAATCCTTTAAAATACCTACTTTGTAGATAATCTTCAAGGAATGCCGATAAAGACCGACAATAAAACAAAGAAGAAGTCAAGAATTGCTTCACAAGATAAAACCTTCGTGAGCAGAAGAGCTGCATATCGAGCCGCAAAGCGAGATATGAATATTCCGATGAAGA
>JBCDIR010000511.1:0-3342 GCA_038748735.1 Bacteroidota bacterium
CTGATTACGTGTACAGCGGTAAAGGCATGCGCGTGGACAGCGTTATCGAAGGGCGTCCTGGCTACGAGGGCGGGATGGAAGGCGGCGACGTCATCCTCCGTATCGGCGATCACGAAGTAGCGGACATCTACGGCTATATGGAGGGCCTGAGCAAATTCCAAAAAGGCCAGACGACAACGGTGGTCGTACAACGTGGCGAGGAAGAGAAAACCCTAGAAATAACGTTTTAGTCGGGGCGCGGCAAACGCATACTGTCGATTAGCAGCGGCCGTACCTGCTGTATCCGTACATCTTGCAGGACGCGGTGTTGTCCGGGGGCTATTTGTAGTAACTGCTCCGCTGCGCGCTCGGCCACCACGAAGTGACCCAAGCGGGAGGCAGTCACCGCTTTGATGCGGAGGGCACTCGTATCGTTGGGGTTGGTGGCCAACTGCTGTTCAGCGGCGGCGTACTTGGCTTCTTCTTCCGCTTCGACCGTGGCCAGTTGCTCCGCTAATTTGCTGACCCGGTCGGAGTCTACATCCTCAGTTTCCTGAAGGATTTTCAGGTCTGGCTTAGCTTTAGCGACCTCGTGTTGTGCCACGTGAACGCTGGCCCGACTCTGGCGCGCTCGGCGATTATTCGGCTCCTGGCTAAGGGTGCGATTTAGGTCGTTGAGCGCAACTTGGGCGTTGCCCTGCCGCCATTCCAGTGCGCTTTTGTTGAGGAGCGCTTGCACGTTGGCCGTGTCTTTTTCGGCGATTTCGCGGTAAATTTCCAGGGCGCGTTCTTCTTGTCCGGAGCGGATATAGCTATCCGCTTGAATCAGTCCCCACTTGGGAACCTTAGCTGCTCCTCCGAGGGACTCTACTAGTGTGTCGAGTACCCGTGCGGCCACCGCGTGATTGCCCGTTTCGTGGGCCATCAGGCCGAAGACAAGGCGGAGGCTTTGCTCAATATTGTCCGTCAATTCGGCGGTGGTGGCAATGCTGGATAAGCTACTGACGGTGTCTATCGTCGTGCCAATGTTGAGGACCAAATCCGTCAGGCGAAAGTTGTCGTTTTCCACGAAACGGAATTTGGTGGTCGTAATTAAATCTTCTGATTCGGCGGCTTTTTCGGTCGTTCCCCAGATGACGAGCTGGGCATCACAGGGTTCCCCCAGGGCGCTGGCCATCTCTCCGGTAACGGGATATTGCGGCGAACGCACGTCGATCATTTGGGTGAAAACCGAGCCTTCTACGCCGTATTCTTCCATTTTGCTGGCGAGGCGAATCCGCAGTGCCGTTTCGATGTCTTTCGTTACGCCGTCGAGGGGGAGGAACGGCAGGATCATAATATTGAAGGGGGAGGCCACTGGGTAGATCGGGCATTTGCCTTCCGTCTCTCCGTTGACCACGGTGATGTCGTCCTGTACCGTGTCGGGTAGTGGCGTATTATCCGCTTTCCGTAGGAAAAAGAAAGCCGTCACCGCTATCCCCACGGCTAGCAGTATGCCCGCAATGAGCCAGCTCTTTTTATTGCCCGTTGCTGACTGTTGGGGACCTTCCCCGCGCTCAATTTTTTGCACAACTTGCAGCAAGCCCTGCGTCACTTTGTTGATGGCCCGTTGGGTATCATCGTAGCTGACGGTACTGAGCCGTTTTCCTTGCTGGGCGCGCTGGTACTGGGCCCGGAGATTGCGTACTTGGTCTTGCCAAGCACGTAGCCTGGGCGGTTGGTTTTGCAAAAAAGCGAGGAGCTGCTCCGCAGCCTTATCGTTCTTGGCTTCCGTGATGAGTTGCCGAATTGCGGTCAACTGTTCCGTCGTATTCATGATCTTTGAGTGGTTGGGCAATCGCGAAATCTACGTTTATAACGTTTTAGATACACAAAGTAACCCTTAAGGTACGGTTAAATATCCGACTGTACTTATAAAGGATAGGTTAAGGGTGTATTTCAAAATGTCGCATTGTCCGAAGAAATCGGTTTAAATCTGGAGATTCCCACCGACAAAATGAAATGTACCCTAGGTTAATTAGAGTATTGTAAGACTTGGGATTTTGCCTATTTTTACCAAAAGTAACCAAACTACATGAATTTCGAGTATTCCGAAAAGACCCAGCAACTCCGCCAGCGCGTCCGCCAATTCATTGCGACCTACATCGCTCCGGCAGAGAAAGAACTGACTACTTATTATAATCAACCGGATAATTTTTGGACCGTTCACCCCAAGATAGAGGAACTCAAAGCCTTGGCCAAACAAGCGGGCTTGTGGAACCTCTTCTTACCCAAAGATTACGGCGACCTCAGCCCTGGCCTGACGAATTTGGAGTACGCCCCCTTAGCCGAACAGATGGGCCGCATCCGTTGGGCCTCCGAAATTTTCAATTGCAGTGCTCCCGATACGGGTAATATGGAAGTGCTGGCCAAGTACGGAACACCTGCTCAGCAGGAACAGTGGTTACAACCGCTGCTAGCGGGTGAAATTCGCTCCGCTTTCTTGATGACCGAGCCGGAAGTCGCTTCTTCCGACGCCACCAATATTGCGACTTCGATTGTACGTGAGGGAGACGAATACGTCATCAATGGCCGCAAGTGGTGGTCTTCCGGTGCGATGCATCCGCACTGCAAGGTCGCCATCGTAATGGGTAAAACGGACCCCGATGCGCAGCGTCACGTACAGCAGAGCATGATCTTGGTACCGCTGGATACGCCGGGGCTAAAAATCGTCCGTCCGCTGTCGGTACTCGGCTATTTTGATGCACCGGAGGGCCACGCCGAAATTTTGCTAGATAACGTACGCGTTCCGGCAGCGAATCTGCTGCTAGGGGAGGGGAGAGGCTTCGAGATTGCCCAGGGCCGCCTCGGACCTGGTCGCATTCACCACTGTATGCGCCTGGTCGGAGCCGCACAACGCAGCCTGGAACTGATGTGCGAGCGCGTGGCGAGCCGCGTAGCCTTTGGTCGCGCCATCAAGGACTTTTCGAGCATTCGCCAGGATATTGCCAAATCGCGCTGTGAGATCGAACAAGCGCGTCTACTGACGCTGTCGGCGGCGGATAAAATGGACCGTTTCGGGAATAAAGTCGCCAAAGACCTCATCAGTATGATCAAAATCGTTGCGCCGCAGATGACGCAAAACGTGGTGGACCGCGCCATCCAAGCCCACGGTGGTATGGGATTGAGTGGAGATACGCCACTGGCCAGCTTCTTGGCCTACGCCCGCACGGTACGCCTAGCCGACGGACCGGACGAGGTGCATATGTACCAACTGGGACGGCAGACCGTGAAGCAACATACGAGTGAGGTGGTAGAGGTCTAACAGTATGGAGGTTATCTCGTAGTCTACTTCAACTTCGTCGTGCGCGATCTTAACTATAC
>JBCDIR010000512.1:0-3336 GCA_038748735.1 Bacteroidota bacterium
ATTCTCTGAACCGCATTTTGTATTTGCCTCCCGACATTATCTGCGTATCCGCAGGTTGACATCGATCAACAGAAGATCGCTACGGCAGTCCGCGGGTGTTAATTGACCAAGAGAACAACATCCAACTCGTCGGTTTGGACTACCAAGGGGAGGCCGCTCGGGGGCGGAATTTGACGGTCAAAATGTGGCGCGTAGAATGGCGTTGGTGGTGGGAAAATAGCAACCGCGGGGGGCGTTACCGACGCAATTCGAGTCAGGACTTACGCGCTGAGGCGCAACTCACGACGGGTGCCGATGGTACGGTCCAGTGGCCCGTTGAGATTGAAAAATGGGGGCGCTACCGCATCCAGGTTTGTGATAATGGTTCGGGGCACTGTGCTGCGACCTACGTATACGCGGGTTCTCCTTGGTACGATGAGCAAAGCTTCTCCGAAGAAGCTACACTGCTCACCTTTAAAGCTGAGCGCGAAACTTACGAAGTAGGCGAGGAGGTGCAGTTAACTTTTCCTGCGGGTAGCAAAGGCCGCGCGCTGCTCAGTTTAGAAAACGGCAGTGGGGTGGTACAAGAATACTGGATTGACACCCAAGCGGGGGATAATACTTACCGCTTTACCGTGGACGAACGCATGACGCCCACTATCTACGCCCACCTCACGGTATTGCAACCGCACGACCAGGAAGAAAATGACCTGCCACTGCGTTCCTACGGCATCATTCCTATTGAGGTAACGGATGCAAATACGACCTTACAACCCGTCGTAAAAATGGCGGACGAACTGCGCCCCGACGAGGCATTTGCGGTCAATGTCAGCGAGACAGACGGCAAACCGATGACCTACACCCTGGCCGTCGTAGACGAAGGGCTGCTGAGTTTGACCCGCTTCAAGACGCCCGACCCACACGCTGCTTTCTACGCTCGGGAGGCCCTGGGCGTGAAGACTTGGGATATGTATAATCACGTGCTGGGCAAGTCGAATACCCAGTTCAGCCAACTGCTCAGCATCGGCGGTGACGGGGAAGCGAGTGGTCCGCCCGAACCGCAAAAGGCCAATCGCTTCCGGCCCGTAGTTTTACACCTGGGACCGTTTGAGTTAGCGGCTGGGCAACGCGTACGTCACGACTTAAAAATGCCCAACTACGTGGGTGCCGTGCGAGTGATGGTCGTAGCGGCAGAGCGCTCCGGGCGTTACGGTGCGGTGGACAAAACAGTACCGGTACGCAAGCCGTTGATGCTACTGGCAACGCTGCCACGCGTATTGGGAGTAGGGGAGTCACTAGCGTTACCCGTCAACGTATTTGCTATGAAAAGCGGCCTGGGCAACGTGCGGGTGAAGGTCAAAGAAAGTACGGGTTTAGTGCAAATTGCCCAGTCGCAGCAACAACTCAACTTCAGTCAAACGGGTGATCAGGTCGTACGCTTCCCCATTCAAACGGGGGAACGCACGGGGATAGCTCGCTTCACCGTTACGGTGGAAGGTGGGGGAGAAAAAAGTACTCAGGAGATCGAAATTGACGTCCGCAATCCGAACCCCAGTCAGCGGATTAGTGAACGCTTTGTCCTGGCGCCCGGCGAAGAAAAAACGCTCCCTTACGAACCCTTCGGTACCGTCGGTACGCGGGAGGGGATACTAGAAGTTACCAATTTGCCACCGCTCAACTTGGAGGAACGCTTGGATTACCTACTGGGGTATCCCTACGGTTGTTTGGAACAGACAGTCTCCAAAGCGTTTCCACAGTTGTTCCTCGAACGCTTCGTAAGTATGACGGCTCAGGAACGGACCGAGCTGCGGGATAACGTACAGGCAGCACTTAATAAACTGCGCGACTTCCAAAACACCGGCGGTAGATTCAGCTACTGGCCAGGAAGGAGTAATTATTATAACGAGTGGTCCAATAGCTACGCCGGACACTTCCTCCTCGCCGCTAAAGAGGCAGGATATACCATCCCCGGTGGTTTGCTCAACGATTGGCTAGCGGGACAAGCCAAAGCGGCTCGCGCCTGGGACCCCGCACAAATTGACGCGGGGCTGGTCCGCAAAAGTAGTTACACGCTCAATCAGGCGTATCGGCTCTACACGCTGGCGTTGGCGGGGCAAGCGGAATTAGGAGCGATGAACCGTTTACGGGAACAGTCGCTAAGTACCGTGAGTAGCTGGCGCTTGGCTGCGGCTTACGCGCTGGTCGGCCAGTCGGGCGTAGCCAAAGGTTTGGTGAGTACCACGGCTACTACACTGACGGACTACCGGGAACTGGGCTATACTTTCGGTTCTCGTATGCGGGACCGGGCGATGATTGTAGAAACGCTGTTGTTGCTGGACCGTCAAGATGATGCCGCTCTTTACGTACAAATGCTCTCGGACCGTATGAGCAGTAAAAGCTGGCTGAGTACGCAGGAAATTGCCTTTACTTTATTCGCCTTCTCGAAGTACATCGGAGAAAACGAGCAATTGCAGAAAACGTACACTTTCACGGCACAACAGTCCGGCGAAACGGGACAGGATATCGGGGCGCAGCGTCCGTATTTTCAACTTTTACTCAAAGATCGGTCCAGTACAGTGACGGTCAAAAATACCAGTCAGCAGCGGTTATTCGGAGCCATTATTCGTACGGGACAAGCCCGGCCAGCAGAAGAAGTAGCCGTCAGCAACGCCTTAGCGCTGGATGTGACCTACAAGGATACGAAAGGGCGAATACTGGACGTAAAACGCTTGCCGCAAGGCACCGACTTTGTTGCCGAAGTACAAGTCAGACATCCCAGTGTGTTCGATTATCGCTACGAGGAGCTGGCGCTGGCGCAAGTCTTTCCGGCGGGGTGGGAGATCGTTAATACGCGTTTTGAGCAGCTTAGTACGGACGAAGAATATGGTTACAACTACCGGGATTTTCGGGATGATCGCGTGCATACTTTTTTCCATCTCGGTGTGGGGCAGCAGCGTATCTATCGGGTAAACCTGACGGCTACTTACGCCGGACGCTTCTATCTACCCGCCAGCACTTGTGAGGCGATGTATGATGAAAAGATCAACGCGGCAGCGGCGGGCCGTTGGGTAGAGGTGGTTGGTAATCAATAGACACATTAGAGAATTATCTTCTTACGTTTTTGGTACTTCCAGCTTTTGATGTAATCATAATTTAAGAGGTATCCCATTTGCCCAGGTTTTGACGAACTGTTCAAAACCTGGGCTTATTTTTTTTTAAAAAAACGCCGTTTCAGAAATCCGACTACCCTAGTGTGCTCGTAAATAGATCTGAAGTACACATTTTTATTCCTCAAAAAAGAACCAATGAAAAAATTAAGCTGGATTTTAAATTTATCCCTTTTATGCTGTGCCGTAC
>JBCDIR010000513.1:0-3331 GCA_038748735.1 Bacteroidota bacterium
CTACCCGTAGGCGAGAAGCGATGGTGATGATGGAATTATTGTTTTGAATGAGGCTACTTCTGAGGGCAGCTTGGCCCGACCAGCGTACTGTATCCACTTGGCCCCGAACGGACTCAATGTTGACAATTTGCGCACCAGCGACGCCATTCCACAAAAAGCTAAAAATCATCCACCACCACCATGCTAAGGCTTTGCCCATGCTTTTGTAATTTTGCCCGATGCAGACCATTCTTTCCCATTTTCCCGATGTAACGGACCAACAACGGGCACAGTTCGCCCAACTTGATGCCCTCTACCGCGATTGGAACCAGAAGATCAACGTAATTTCCCGCAAGGATATAGAAAATCTGTACACGAGACACGTTTTGCACAGTTTGGCCATCGCCAAAATGATTCGCTTTGCACCGGGCACCCGTGTTTTGGACCTGGGAACGGGCGGTGGTTTTCCCGGTATTCCGCTAGCGATCTTGTTTCCAGAGAGTGAATTTGTCCTCATCGACGGCATCCGCAAAAAGGTCAAAGTAGTGGAGGAGGTAGCAACGGCCCTGGAGCTTAAAAATGTGAGCGCTCTCCAACAACGTGCCGAAGAACGCAAGGGCGGCGCACAGTTCGACTTCATCGTCACTAGAGCGGTAGCGCTACTCGAAAAATTGGTGCCGTGGAGCCAACGCTTGGTACACCAGCAGCATAAGAACGCTCTCCCCAACGGTCTCATCGCCCTCAAAGGAGGCCGAGTAAAGGAGGAAGTCGCTGCGCTGCCCAAGGGAACTTATACCGAGCTGTATCCTATCCAAGATTTTTTCGACGACGCCTTTTTTGCCGAAAAATCGGTCGTCTACGTGCAATACTAGACGTCAGATGACTACGGAATCCCCGCGCTTACCGCTTCGTTATGCTCACCTGAGCGGAATGGGTATGCTGGCATTGCTTGTCCTGAGTGCCTACTTTTGGCAAGAGCGCGCTTGGTTGCTGGACGTAGCTTACCAGACCGTCCTGATGCTACGAGACGAAACGACGCAAGTGCAAGTCTACCGCTTCGGCGCGGCTTTGGTACAGGCATTACCGCTGGCGGCCATCAAGTTAGAGCTGCCGCTCAGTTGGGTTTCGTGGTGTTATTCCGTTTCGTTTACCCTGTGGTACGGCCTGTTTTTTGTCCTCATCGTCTGGGTTTTTCGGCAGTATTTCCTGGCCGTAGTGCTTGTACTGTTATACACGGCGATGGTCTACGACGGTTTTTACTGGTGTACTTCGGAGTTACAGCAGGGCCTTGGATTCTTGCTCGTTTTTTGGGCCATGGTACTGCGTTTTCCGGCTTTGCGGCGGTGGTGGCTGTGGCCACTCCTCGTAATTAGTTGCGTGGGCTTAGCGTTTTATCATCCGCTAGTAGCGATTCCATTTTTAGGCTGTTGGGCCTACTTTGGTTGGTACGAAAACGACTTGCGCCACGGTCGCTACCTACTACTGCTGGGCGTAATGCTACTGGTACTGTGGGTAAAAAGCCAGTGGTTTGGCAATTATTACGACGCGGCAAAAATGGCCGTTTTTCAGAAGCAGTTGGCTGAGTTTCCTCGTATTTTTCACTATCCGGCTTACGAAAAATTCTTCTGGCGAACGCTACTGTACTGGTGGGGTTTTCCGCTCCTCTTGGGGGTGGTCACGGTGGCCCACGTTCGGTATCGCCAGTGGTGGGTACTGGGAGGGATGTGGCTGGCCTGTGCTGGTTTTTTGGTCCTCAATGTGTTGGGGTCGCCGCAAGCCACTTACCGTTTTTATAGCGAGGTGAACTTCTATCCGCTCGTTCTCATCGTCGCCGTACCGCTGGCGCATTACGTGTTACCGCGCTGGCAATTTTCTCGTTGGACCTTCCCACTATTAGGACTATTTATCGTACTTCGGTTGGCCGTCATTACGCAACATCACGAGGTGTACACCGAACGTTTAGATTACCTGGAACAACTCGTACAGCAAGCCCAGCAGGAAGAACCCGGACAGCGCTACCTCGTGAGCGAAGCCCAGGTAGATATGGATAAATTGGTCATGACTTGGGGGACACCCTTCGAGACTTTACTGCTCACCGCCGCCGCACACCAAGACAGCGTAGTGACCTTATGCGTTACCCCCGATTTGGGAAGATACCCTGATGCTCTCCGCACGCAGGGCAGCGAACTCCTGATGGAATTCTACCCCATTCCTTTTGAAGCGTTGCCCGCTACCTACCTGCGTTTTGGTCCGGGTAGCTACGAAATGCTTACTACTGATTTTTAATGATCGCCAGGATTTTTACCTCTACCCGCTGGTTTTTACGTTGCCCTTCGGGAGTATCATTGGACGCGATGGGAAAGCGTTTGCCGTAACCTTTATGGCGCAGTTGTACGGAAGAGATGCCCCGCTCTTTCAAATAATCGACCACGGATTTGGCCCGCTCGGTGGATAACTCGTCCGCGAAAATCTTATCGGCTAGACCATTGGAGTGACCGCCGATTTCGACGATGACATTGCGGTTATCGCGCAGGAAGGCTTCGAGCTCGTCGAGGTATTCGGTGGTGAGGGACTGGATTTCGGCACTATTGACCTTGAATTCTACATTCTCAATGGGTACCGTCAGACCCGCAACCAGTTCTTCCTTGCTGACGCCAAAGATCGTTTTGGGCTTGTCGGACGCCGCAGGGGTGGGAGGCCGCGGGTTATCATTTACACCCTTATCACGCAAACGTGGGTCAACGGGCGTTACGTAGGGTTCTGGTTGTGCCTCGGCGAAAGGTTCCAGCGTTTCTGGATTGAACGGACCGGCTGCAATTTCTTGCTCACAAGGAACAGGTACGAAGGCAGACGCATCGTCCAGCAGCAGGTTACCGTTGTAAGGAAACAGGGAAGGCGTTTGGTAAAAAGCCTCCAAAATAACGTGCGTGTAGTTATCGCTCGGCTCCAGTTTGAGGTGAAATTGTTGCCAGTCGGGGTTTTCCACCAGTGGCGTTTCGCCCAGCATCTCGCGTTTATCACACATACCGTAACCGCCCCACACCCGCAACTTGATGGGTTGGATATAATTAGCCTCGCGGTTCGTAGTGCGACTCGTACTGTAATAGGATAGTGAACGGGCCAGCTTGATGGTAAACTCGTAGCAGGTATTACCCTGCAAAGAATTCGTTAGCAGTTGACCAACGGATTCCCAGGTGTCGTTGTCACGGGTCACCATACCGAGATAGGTGTTGCCGTTGAACGCTGCCTTGCTGACCAAAAAGGTAAAATCTGGTTGTACGTCGGGGGCCGTCTCCCCGGGAAAACCGCAATCGGACCACATACGTGGTGCGCGGCTGTGACGCGGCATATC
>JBCDIR010000514.1:0-3329 GCA_038748735.1 Bacteroidota bacterium
CTTAATCTAAAGCGGCGCTACCTAATACGCCAATAAACGTGCCATTTGCTCACGCAGGCGCTGAGTGGGTAAGAAGTCCGCCTCCAGTTCTCCAGCGAACGGAACGGGCGTATCCAGCGAAGCTACGCGTACTACTGGCCCATCTAAGTGCTCAAATAAATGTTCGCTGATGTAGGCGGCGAGGTCCGCTCCGATGCCACCGGTCAAGGTTGCTTCGTGTAGTACAATCACCTTGTTGGTTTTCCGTACGCTCGCGTCAATGGCCGCGTAGTCGATGGGCAAGAGAGAACGCAGGTCGACAATGTCCGCATCAACGTTCATTTCTTCCGCCGCCTCCGTTGCCCAGTGTACGCCCATCCCGTAGGTAATGATCGAAAGGGCTTCGCCGCTGCGGACGGTGCTGGCTTTGCCAATTTCGGTGCGGTAGTTCCCCGTCGGGACGGCACCGGATAGTTTGCGGTACAAGCCTTTGTGCTCGAAGAACAAAACGGGATTCGGGTCGGCCAGGGCAGCCAATAATAATCCTTTGGCGTCCGCTGGATTAGAAGGGTAAACGATCTTCAAACCCGGTGTGTGAAAAAACCAAGCTTCGTTAGACTGGCTGTGGTACGGACCCGCACCTACGCCACCTCCGCAGGGCATACGCACGACCACGTCCGCAGTCTGCCCCCAGCGGTAATGTATCTTAGCTAAGTTGTTGACAATTTGGTTGAAACCAACGCTCACGAAATCCGAAAACTGCATTTCCACCATCGCTTTCCAGCCCTTGATGGCTAGACCCAGTCCGATGCCCAAGATCGCACTTTCGCAGAGCGGCGTATTGCGTACGCGGCCCTTGCCAAAGCTGTCCGTAAAGCCATCCGTTATTTTGAAAACGCCTCCGTAGTCGGCAATATCCTGACCCATCAAAACGAGCTGCTCGTGCTCCTCCATACCTACGCGTAGTCCGTCGCTAATGGCGTCCACGAAGCGGAGTTCCTGGGTAGCGGTACCCGGTGCGAGGGCGGGCAAGGGAGCGGGGGCGTACCGGTCACTCAGTTCGCGCTCGCTATCCGCTACGGGGCGCGGGGCGGCACCTGCTTCGGCTAGTCCCGCTTCGATTTCTGCCTTGATTTTCTTGCGTAACGCCGTTACCTTCTGTTTGCTGAGCACTTTTTCGGACAGTAAGAATTGCTCGAAGTTGTCCAGTGGGTCGCGTTGGCCCCATTCGTCAAAGTGGTGTTGTGGTACGTACTTGGTGCCGGATGCTTCCTCGTGCCCCCGCATCCGGAAAGTCATACACTCTACGAGGACGGGCTCGGGGTTTTCGCGTAGATCCGCCGCTAGCGTACGCAGGGTTTGGTACACCTCCAAAATATTATTGCCATCAATGATGACGGAGCGCATGCCGTAACCCTTGCCCCGGTCGGCCAGTTGCGCGCAGCGGTACTGTTCACTTACGGGCGTAGATAAACCGTAGCCATTGTTTTCGATGATGAAAATCACGGGCAATTGCCAGACCGCCGCCGTATTGAGTGCCTCGTGGAAGTCGCCTTCACTAGTGCCTCCTTCGCCCGTAAAAGCCAAGGAAACGCGGCCTTCCTGCCCGAGCTTGTGCGCCAAGGCTACTCCCGAAGCTAGGGCCAGTTGCGGACCCAAGTGGCTAATCATACCCACAATGTGGTGGTCGGGCGCGCCGAAGTGGAAAGAACGATCACGACCCTTGGTATAGCCCAGTTCCTTGCCTTGCCACTGCGCAAACAGACGTGGTAGCGGCACCTGACGCGTGGTAAATACCCCCAAATTGCGGTGCATGGTGAAGAGGTATTCATCGTCCAGGAGCGCATTAGCCGCCCCAACGCTGATGGCTTCTTGTCCGATACCGGAAAACCACTTGCTGATTTTACCTTGACGCAGCAGAATCAGCATTTTTTCCTCAATCATGCGCGGGCGCAGGAGGTCTTCGTACAGTTTGAGGAGCGTTTTTTTGTTCAAATCTCCTTTTTGGTACGTCATCGGAGCAGTCTTGGCTGTGGCCATGAGAATGTGCTTAAGTGGTGAGGTGGCGATAGATGCAGTGATGAACTGTTGAGTCGGTGCGTATTACCTCACCACTCACTGTCTCATTACTCCACCACCTGGAAAATCTCCGCAAAGGTAGAAAAGTCGGTTTATTCCTTTACAAATAAAAAGCAGTTTCGCGTTATATTTCCTCCGCCTCAGTTAGCCATTTTCCGACTGCCGCTGCGGCGCGTGCTACGCAACCTTCCGCAAAGGGAGATTCCAAATTAGCCAGTTCTACCAATCCGAGAAACGATTGGCTTCCACCAGCTTGGCACAAGCGCAGGTAGTCTGCCCAAGCCGTGGCGTGATCTTTACGATCTTTTTGCCAAAACTGAAACGCACAAATCTGCGCTAAGGTGTAGTCGATATAGTAAAACGGCATCCCGAAAATATGCGTTTGCCGCTGCCAAAAGCCACCCTCTTCCAGCAATTGAATACCGTCGTAATTACGCTGCGGGAGGTACTTGGCTTCGATATTTTTCCAGGCTGCGTTGCGCTCGGCGGGAGTGGCCGCCGGGTTTTCGTAAACGAAGTGCTGAAATTCGTCCACCGCTACGCCGTACGGCAAAAAAGTGATGGCCCCCGCCAAGTGACCATAGCGGTACCGCTTGACTTCATCTTGAAAGAACAATTCCATCCACGGCCAGGTGAAGAACTCCATACTCATTGAGTGGATTTCACAGGCTTCGTAGGTTGGCCAGTTATATTCGCTAATGGCTACGTCGCGGCTAGAATACACCTGAAAAGCGTGGCCCGCTTCGTGCGTCAGTACGTCAATGTCACCGCTGGTGCCGTTGAAATTAGAAAAAATAAACGGCACCTTTTCCCCCGGAATAAACGTACAATACCCGCCCGTTGCCTTGCCGTCGCGGCTGACCAAATCCATCAAACCTTGCTTCCGCATGAGGGTGAAAAAAGCGTCCGTTTCCGGGGATAACTCCCGGTACATTTGCACGGCTTGGGTGATAATCCACTCGGGGTCTCCCTGGGGCTGGGCATTCCCGTTGGGGAAGCGGAGGGCCTCGTCGTAGAATTTGAGTTCGTCGATACCGAGGCGTTGGCGTTGCTGTTCGTACAGTTGCGTGGCGAGTGGAACGATGTGCTGGCGAATTTGCTCGCGGTAACCGGCTACGTCCCGCGCGTTGTAGTCCGTGCGGAGCATTCGTGCGTAGCCCAGTTCAACAAAGTTGTCAAACCCTAACTTTTGGGCGATGCGGTGGCGGACTTGCACCAATTCGTCGAAAATACGCTCTATCTCGGTACGTTGTGCGTTGAGCCAGGCCCAC
>JBCDIR010000515.1:0-3324 GCA_038748735.1 Bacteroidota bacterium
CGCCTAACCAAGGCCGAAGCTTACACCCAGGCGGGGGAGGCACAGGACGTGAATTTATCCTTCATTGTATACAGTGCGAGCGAAACGACCCAGTTTGAACTGTTCCAAAACCGTCCGAACCCGTGGAATAATACGACGATTATTCCCTTCAACTTGGACCCCGGTGGCAACGCTAGCCTGACCGTTTACGATATGGCGGGCAAGCAGGTATACCGGGTGCAGGAGACCTTCTCCAACGGTTACCACGAGATCAGTATTAACCGCGGAGACTTGCCTTCGGTTGGGCTGTTCTACTACACCTTGGAGGCGGGCGACCAGCGGGCTACGCGGAAGATGGTTTTGACGGATTAAATAGGGACGAGGGACCCGTCATAGCAAGCTATGATTTTGGTAGCGGGTAAGCGAGACGGCCTTAGACAACTTAACGTTACCAGCCAGTGCTTTGTCAAAGCTGCAGAATGCAGGTAAGCCTGGGGCTATCGGTCACTTCTGGCGGGTGGTACTCCCACGCTGGTGCGCGGTCGTGGTAGTGCTCGCAAGCTCACGGTTACGCGGCTATCGCCGACCTGTCGGCACCACCGCGAGCTTGCGAGCACTGCCCGTCAGGCATAAGGACCCGGACGATAAGCACCCAACCATAAATTGAGATTAAGCAAAGCAATAGGTTTAGCTTAAAAAGCTGCGGGGGGTAACGGCCTAGTGCTGTGAAGGGGTAGTCCGGCTGGAAGCGGGCTAGACGTGTCCCGCAGGGCACGGCCGAGCGAGGAGCGAGCCCCGGAACCTAACGCCTTCGGCTTCGCCGAGGAGGCCCCACAGCATAATAACACTTACTCTTTTCTGCAAAAATGGATGGCGAAGCGACTTTGCAATAGGTTGACTTCGCCGCTATTTGTTTTTAAATTCGAAACCGCCGTTGTACGAGCGGATAGCTGAAAACTACCAGCAGAATGATGACGACACCCAGGTAGAAATTTGAACTCAGCTCCTGCTGTTCGTTGAGTAAAAGCCAGGCGAGCACGATACCGTAAACGGGTTCTAGATTGACGGTGAGGTTGGCCGCAAAAGCCGACAGGTGGCGCAGCGCCCGCAGGCTGAGGGTGTACGCAAGTGTGGTGCAAAAGAACACGAGAACGAGGAGGTATGCCCAGTCGAGGAGACTAGGCGGTAGAAGCTGACCCAGCTCAAAATGACCTACCCACCTGGTACCCAGTACGAGGCTGAGAAACACGCAGGCGCTGCTCAATTCTAGAAAAGTGATGCGCGTAGGCGATATCGGCTGAGCCGATACAGCGAGGTACTTTTTATTGAAAGTGGCGAAGGTGGCCGCCAGAAGAGCGGAAGTTAAACCCACCGCGATGCCCCAGTACATATCCGGCGGTACACTGCGGACGATGAGCGCCATGCCCGGCACGATGAGGAGGCCCAGGATGGCTTCGTACCAGCGGAAGGGTCGCCCGACGATGACGGGTTCTAAAAAAGCGGTGAAAAACGAGGTAGTAGCCATGCAGATGAGGCAAATGGACGCATTGGACAACTTGATGGCCCCGTAGAAGGTGACCCAGTGGAGCGCGACGAGTACGCCGATGCCGACGAAGCGCCAAAACAGCGGACCGCCGAGATCACGGTACAGGCGCTGGGGCCGTACGAAAGGACCTAAACTGGCGCTAGTGAGTAACACCCGCCACCAGACGAGTACCAGGGCCGTGAGTTGGATGAGGTCGCCCAGGATGGCCGTCAGTCCAAATAATAAGACGGCGATGTGCAGTTCTAAATAGGCTCTTTTTTGCGCAGCTAGCATGGGTTACGTATCTTTGCAATTCTTCTTAAACCGACAAAGGTGAGCATTCTTTGGGGAATACTCAACTTGAAAAGTCCAACAATTATGGCGATCAAAGTAGGGGACAAAGCGCCCGCTTTCACACTCACATCTGACGAACTGAAGCCCGTTTCACTCAGCGATTACGCGGGCAAAAACGTGGTGCTGCTGTTCTTTCCGATGGCCTTCACGGGTGTCTGTACGGAGGAACTGTGTAGCATGCGCGACAGCATTGCGGACTACAATCAATTGGATGCGCAGATAGTGGGCATTTCCGTGGATTCGCCCTTTACGTTGGGTAAATTCAAGTCGGATCAGCAGTTGAACTTCCCGCTCCTGTCGGACTTTAATAAGGAGGTGTCGCGGAATTACGGTAGCATCTACGAGCAGTTTGTGTTCGGTTTGCAGGGCGTATCGAAGCGTTCGGCCTTCGTGATTGACCGCGAGGGAACCGTTGTCTACGCTGAGGTGTTAGAAGATGCGGGGCAGCAGCCGGACTTTGAGGCCGTAAAAGCGGCGCTAGCTACGGCTTAAAAGCAAGACGAAAATTGATAGAAAATATGTTGTGGGCTAACCAAGTCGAGGAGTTGGAAGAGGTGCTCGTTGCCGAAGCGGTAGATGATACGGATACGGGAGACCCCGCGCAGTTGATCGTGTACAATGACGATCACAATACGTTTGACTGGGTCATCAAGTGCTTCGTTGAGGTGCTGGGACACGCCCATTCGCAGTCGGAACAGTTGGCGCTCATTATTCATACGAAAGGCAAAGCGGCCGTCAAGAACGGCTCCAAGCGTAGTCTGCGCCCCAAAAAAGACGCACTGACCGAGCGGGGCCTGTCCGCCGTTATCGAAGACCTAGCCGAGTAGCGCATGATGTGGCTCGACCCGGAGACGATTACCTTTCCCCATCCCAGCACGGCTAACCCCGACGGTATTTTGGCCCTCGGCGGTGACCTGCATCCGGATCGCTTACTCTTCGCCTACAGCTACGGCATTTTTCCCTGGTACAACGCCGGCGAACCCATCGTATGGTGGCATCCCAACCCGCGCTTCGTGCTGTTTACAGACCAGTTGAAGGTGAGTAAAAGTATGCGCCCTTACTTCAACCAAGGCAAGTACCGGGTCACTTACGATCACGATTTCCCCGCCGTCATTGCCAACTGTAGCGCGGCCAAACGCCGCGGCCAGTACGGCACCTGGATCACTGACGATATGCGCGATGCGTACAATGAGTTGCACGACCTCGGCTTTGCCCACTCCGTCGAGGTTTGGACGCCGGAGGGGGACTTAGTGGGTGGTCTGTACGGTATACTACTGGGTAAGATTTTCTTCGGCGAATCCATGTTCAGCCGGGCGAATAACGCGAGTAAGTTTGGCTTCATTTCGCTGGTGCGCGAGCTGCGTGCGCAGGGCGTGGAACTGATCGATTGTCAGCAAAAAACACCGCATTTGGCGAGCCTGGGCGGTAGCTCGATTAGCCGTAAGCGCTTTTTGGAATTATTAGAA
>JBCDIR010000516.1:0-3315 GCA_038748735.1 Bacteroidota bacterium
GTCCTCTTTTGCGTTTTGGGGAGTAATCATTTGTAATTCCGCCAGTTGGTGGTTGTTACAGAAACGATTGGCCCGCTTTTGAGCGATGAGCACGCCGCCGGCGCTGACCCAATCCTGTAGTTTGGCAATACCGCCATCGCGTAGTCGGTAGTTACCGTCCGGAAGAATGATGACGTTGTAGCGGTCCAGGTCGGCGCGGGCAATGCGGTCCGTCGTCAATTTAGTGACGGGAATACGGTACCGCTGGTCGAGTAAGTGCCAGTTGCTACCCGCCTCGTAGCTGGTTATTCCATCCCCGACGATAACGGCTACCTTCGGGAGCTGCAGCGTATGGTATTTGCGGCTACCCAAGTCCGGTCCGGTAGAACTGAGGCCCGTACCAACGGGAATGATGGCTACCTCCGTAGCGGTTACGACTTCCTGGACTTTCGCGTGAATTTCGGCGCTGGTCATTTCCTGATTAGCCACGGGTAAAAAGACGGTTCCGGCCCCGTATTCCTGACCATTAACGGTAGACGCTTCGGTGGTAACTTTGAGGCGCAAGCCCGCCTCCAGCAAATGATAAGCAGCTCGGGGCGCGTAGAATTCGTTCCACGGCAGGAGGTAGGCATACTCACTTTTGGCGGGTGCTTTAACGTCAAGCGCGGGGACCTCCGTCAAGCGGTCTCCAATGCGGGCACTGGTGACCTCGGCGTAAGGTAAGTTATGCGCCAGGGGCATGGTCCAAGTCGAAATATCGTAGAACAGACTGTCCGTGAATTCCAAAATGGGGTCAAAAATAGCTTTAACAAAGCGGTACTGCTGCTGGCGCAGGGGCACGTAGTAAGCCTCCCCTTTTCGGTAGGTGGTACCATTCTTAGTTTGGTCGGCATCCAGGGGGTACACTTCCACCTCGTGGTGAAGCAAAATGTCGATGAGGTGATTGGTACGTTGTTGATCGTTATCGTTACCGAAAACGTAGCCCGTGCGGGTTTCGGCACTGGCTTCGCGTTGGGCGTTTTGGTAGAAATCGCGTTGGAAGGTGAGAATTTCTTCGCGGAGGTTAACGGCTGCTTTTTGGGTGCTCAAAGACGTAACCACTTGATTGCGGATCGTGAACGGAAAGCTCAGTAGCCCGTTATCCGACTCTTGCAAATGACCGCGCGAGCTGGCCTGTTCAAACAGAATACCGATGCAGCCATTCACGTCTGGATAGGTAGATCCTTTACCGATGTAGTAATCGTCGTAGCCCTCTTTCGAATAATAAAGGGAGGCGATATCGTCCAGTGCTTCGGCGTGGAAATTCCCGATGGCTTCGGTCAGCGCTTGATTCTTGGCGGGTGTGATCGGGTGGACACGGGTTGGCTCACCGGGCATGAAGAAGAAGGTGGCGTTGGTGCCCATTTCGTGGTGATCGGTTAAGATATTCGGCTTCCAATCGTGGAAAGCTTTGATACGGCCCCGGCTTTCGGGATGTTGCACGAGCAACCAGTCACGGTTAAGGTCAAACCAGTAGTGGTTGGTGCGTCCGCGCGGCCAACTTTCGGTGTACTCGCGGTCTTGCGGGTCGGCGGTGAGGGTCAGGTTCTTGTGCTCGTTGGCCCAAGTGCTGAAACGTTGAAAACCATCAGGATTTAGACAAGGGTCGAGTAAGATAATGGTATTGTCCAGTATTTCGTTGACCATCGCGTCCTGGCCCGCTGCTAAGTAGTAGGCGATGAGAACGGCGGCGTTGCCACCACTCGGCTCGTTACCGTGAATATTGTAAGCTTGGTAGACGACTACCGGCGCATTTTTGAGGTCAACATCCTTGGCTTTTTCCGGGTCGCTCAGGGCGACGTGCTCTGCCTGTAGTTCGGGAAGTTGGGCGTGGTTTTCGGGTGAGGTAATCGTTAGATACAGGAGGGGCTTCTGCTCGTGGGAACGAGCGTATTCGGTCAGCGTGATTCGGTCGGAGACATCGGCTAGTTTTTGCAGGTACGCCCGCTGTAGGTCGTGAGTGAGGTGCCATTCGCCAATTTGCCAGCCGAGAAACTCCTCTGGGGTGGGGATGGCTTCATCGTAGGTAATATTTGGTAGGTAATACGTCAGCTCTTCGCGTTGCGCAAAGGCATTGACCATAAAAAACAAACCTAAAATGACTAGTAAGGACCGATTTCGCATGAGTAGTATAGCTTTTGGGTAAAAGTAGGGAGAAAATAGGGAATGCTTGTTAGTGAGTTGGTAAACCTGGGGATTCCCATCGACAAAATGAAATACACCCATTGAATACGCTCTTTAGGTCCAGCATAATATAAGAAATCCCGAATTTTCGGGTTAACGAAAATTCGGGACTTCTTGTGTACAATCTTTACCGTACGTGAAATTATACTTAGTGCAAAGACTGATTTACCCGCTTAGCGGCTTCCGTCAAAGCGTGATATTCTTCTGGTGATAAACCGTCCATTACGAAATTGATGGGGTCCAGTGGTTTGCCATTTTTACGTACTTCGTAGTGACAGTGGGGACCAGTAGAAGTACCCGTATTTCCAACCCGACCAATTTGTTCGCCACGCTCTACCTTCTGGCCTACGCGAACGTCGATTTTGCTCATGTGTGCGTAGTAGGTCTCGTAGCCATAACCGTGGTCAATGACGACGAGTTTACCGTAGCCACCTGCACGTCCGGTTCGCTTTACCCTCCCGTTACCGGTCGCAACGATGGGCGTACCCGTAGCGGCAGTAAAGTCGATGCCATTGTGCATCTTCATTACCTTGAAAACGGGGTGTAAACGAGGTCCAAAACCAGAGAGGGTGAGCAAACTTCTTGCCAGTAAGTCCGAACGAACGGGCTTGATGGTAGGCATAGCTGCGAGGTAAGCTTCTTTGTCCTTGGCCATGTTGATGATGGTATCTAAGGACCGGGACTGAACAGTGACTTGGTGCTTCAGGCGATCTATACGTTGCTGTAAACTGCTCATCAGTTCGCCAGCAGAGCCATAGATGTCGAACTCACCATATTTATCGTGACCACCTACACCACCGTTCCAGATGTTCTCATCAATGGGTTCAATACCAAAGATCATGCGGTGGACGTACGCATCACGCTCTTGTAGATTGTCAACTACACTTTGTAGTTGGTCGAGGCGCTGCTCAGATTCGCTTTCGATGAAGCGTTCCAGACGCTCCACTTTCGCCGCTAGATCTTTCTCCTTGGGAGAAGGAAGATATTTGTGGGAAAGGACCGTGAAAATAAAAGCCGTAACCGCTGCTGCACAAAGAAATCCGAAAATACGAAGGACGGTTGTGCTTAAGGGTTCAACTACTTTCTCGTAACGAAGCGTTTGTTTGTTAAAAA
>JBCDIR010000517.1:0-3310 GCA_038748735.1 Bacteroidota bacterium
AGACGGCGTCCTGCCACCTGTTACCCACAGCGCAGTGCAACGCAGCGATCCCACTACCAAGACACTCCTGTCGCCTAGACCGTAACGCACTGAAAAACGAGACGGCGTCCTGCTACCTGTTACCCACAGCGCAGTGCAACGCAGCGATCCTTCTACCAAAAGTGAGGCATTCGCCGAACGGTCCTTCCACAAAACAAATCCGGTTCATATTTCCATCCTCCCCAGAAAGCCTTACTTTTGCGGCCTAAATTAGCAAGAGATGCACGTTTCCCTCAACTGGTTGCGCCAGTATATTGATACCCAGGACCTCACCCCCGCCGAAATCGGCGACATTCTCACCAGCACTGGCCTCGAAGTAGAAGGCATGGAAGAGATCGAAAGCATCCCCGGCGGTTTGCGCGGTTTGGTCATTGGGGAGGTCAAAACTTGCGGTCAACATCCGAATGCGGATCGGCTGTCCGTCACGACGGTGGACGTCGGTCAGGAGGAATTGCTACACATCGTTTGTGGTGCGCCTAACGTAGCGGCGGGCCAGAAAGTGGTAGTGGCTACGGTCGGCACCACCATTCACCCGGTGGAAGGCGATTCGTTTAAAATCAAAAAGGGAAAAATTCGCGGCGAAGTCTCCGCTGGAATGATCTGTGCCGAAGATGAGATCGGGATCGGCACCAGCCATGACGGTATCATTGTCTTGCCGGACACGGCCCAGGTCGGTCAAGCGGCGCGTGATTACTACGGGGTCGAAAACGACTACGTCTACGAAATTGGCTTGACGCCCAACCGCTCCGATGCCACCAACCACCTCGGCGTGGCCTACGATTTGGCGGCAGCACTGAAAATCAACCACGGTCAGGACGGTACCGTAAAAGCACCTGACGTGAGCGGGTTCAAAGTGGGCAATACCAGCGCCACCGTACCCGTAGAAGTGCGCAATACGGAGGCTTGTCCCCGTTACTCCGGCGTCGTACTCAAAGGCGTAACCATCAAAGAGTCACCGGACTGGCTCAAGGCGCGCTTGAATGCCGTCGGCGTACGCCCCATCAGCAACATCGTGGACGTGACCAACTTCGTTTTGCACGAGTTGGGCCAACCGCTCCACGCTTTCGACCTGAAAGAAATCAAAGGTGGGAAGATCATTGTAGAAACCTTGCCTGCAGGCAGTAAATTTTTGTCCCTCGACGAGCAGGAACGCGAACTGCACGGCGAAGACCTCATGATCTGCGACGGCGAGGAGAACGGTATGTGCATTGGCGGTGTCTTCGGTGGTTTGACGTCGGGTGTGAAGGACTCCACTACGGACATTTTCCTCGAAGCCGCCCATTTCGATGCACAGTGGATTCGCCGTACAAGTATGCGTCACAACCTGCGTACGGACGCGGCCAAGGTCTTCGAGAAGGGTAGTGACCCTAACGTGACGGTCTACGCCCTGAAGCGGGCCATTTTGCTGATGCAAGAGTTGGGTGGGGGAGAGGTGGCTTCCGAAATTGTGGATGTTTATCCACATCCCCTTGAGCCAGCTAAAGTCAAAGTGCGCTACCAGCGTGTCAATAGCTTAATTGGTGTCGAGATTGCACCCGAAAAGGTCCACGCCATCCTCGAAGCGATGGATATGACCATTGCGGAAAGCACCGACGAGCACTTCGTCGTGGCCGTTCCTACCAATAAGTCGGACGTAACCCGCGAGGCGGATGTCATTGAGGAGATTTTGCGGATTTATGGTTTCAACAACGTACCACTTTCTCCGCGTATCACCACGAGTATGACTTCGGCTCCGCAGCCGGACCCCAGCTACGTACGCAACCTCATCGGCGACCAACTCGCGGCCCAGGGCTTCAACGAGATGATGGCCATGAGCCTGTCCGAGTCGCGTTTTTACCAAAACGATCAGGCAGGCGTCAGTGCAGACCAACTCATTTATCTGGCTAGCAATTCCAATGTACAACTGGACATCATGCGCCCGACGATGCTATACAGTGGTTTGGAGGCTGTTTTGCACAATCAAAACCGGCAAGAGAACGATTTGCGTCTCTTCGAGTTTGGCCGTACCTACCGCAAGGATGGCGAAGAAATTGTGGAAACGGATCACTTATCGCTGTTTCTGGTTGGTCGCAAGGAGACGGAAAGCTGGTTAGGGACCGATGATACGGCGAGTTTTTACACGCTCAAATCCTACGTACACGGGGTGATGAACCGTCTGGGGATTAATGGTTTTCAACAAGAAAATATAGCCGATGACAGTGTGTTAGCTTTCGGCACCCGCTACTTCCGTGGCCCGCGCGAGTTGGTGCGCTTCGGTCGCCTGAGCGCAAACGTCACCCGGGGGATGGACATCAAAGGCGAAGTTTTCTACGCTGATTTCCAGTGGAACAACATTTTTCGGGCCTTACCGAAGAAGCCCGTACAGTTTACGGAATTGAACAAGTTCCCCAGTATGCGTCGGGATTTGGCCCTGGTTGTTGATAATTCCGTGAAATTTAGTGATATTGTGGCGATTGCTGCTAAAGCGGGCAAAAAGTTGCTACGCGATACCAACCTCTTCGATGTTTACGTTAATGCTGAACAGCTCGGAGCAGACAAAAAATCTTGTGCCGTCAGCTTCCTCTTCGAGGACCCTACCCGGACGCTCAAAGTGAAGGATGTCGACAAGGTGATGCAGCAAATCATGCAGCGCTGCGAGCAGCAGCTGGGAGCTGAAATCCGCCGCTAGTGGGGGCGACCCCACGTGGTCGCCCGAAATCTGGTCGCCCCGTACGGTAGCCCTAAGGAAACCACAATGAACACCATTAAAAGATTACAGCAAATCACCAGCCGCTTGCACGAAGTGCGCGATAAAATGCTGCGCATCGAAGCCGAAAACGCTCGACTACGCGCAGCCAATACCGATTTGGAAGAACAGCTGACGGCCAGCGCAGACGCATTGGCCACGGCTAGAAATAATATTTTGGAACACGCACCAGCAACCGAGGAGCAAGAACAGCAAGGCGTGCTAGCAACCACAGATCACGATATTCGTCAACAGATAGATCACTACCTCAGCGAAATTGATAAATGTATGGAATGGCTGAGGCAGCAGTAAAGCGAGGCATGGCGGAAGAGCAGATGATAAAAATAACGGTCCTAGTGGCCGGTCGGCCGTATCCTCTACGGATTAAAGCAGCCGATGAACCTGCGATGCGCCGGGTCGTGAAAGCGATCAACGATAAGATCACGACTTTTCAGTCGGCCTACCCGGGACGCGACAAGCAAGATGGCTTGTCCATGACCCTGCTGACCTACGCTTTTGATCTCCATAGAATGCGAAAAACCCCGG
>JBCDIR010000518.1:0-3308 GCA_038748735.1 Bacteroidota bacterium
GACCAAAGGTGGTCTCGAAACTTGGGAAGAAATCGACTGTGAGTTGTTGGACTACAACGTACTCCCCATCAACTACGAATTGGGTAGCGCTCGTCTGACGAGCCAAGCACGTAACATCATCGACGACAAGCTGGTACGCCTCATGCGCGAAAATGGTAATGTTCGTATCGAAGTGAGTTCGCACACAGATGCACGTGGTTCTGCCAATTCTAACCAGGTGCTTTCTGAGCGTCGCGCGCGTTCCGTAGTAAACTACCTCGTGAGCAAGGGCATCAATAAGAGCCGCCTCGTAGCCGTAGGTTACGGTGAGAGCCGCCTCAAGAACAACTGCGCCGACGGCGTAAACTGCACGGAGCAACAACACGCGGTTAACCGCCGTACGGAGTTTCGTATCTTGAATAACTAAGCGCGGATTGATCCTAGCTTCTTTAAAAAGGAGCGAAGCCACGTCGGAGACCATTCGGCGTGGCTTTGTTGTTATTGAGATTTCTACAAAAAATCTTTAGCGGGGGAACTTTCGCAACCTCCTAAATGTTTATACATTTGCAAATGCCTGAAAATAGGCGAGGTCAGTGGTTCCGTTTCCAATAGTAAAAACGCCCGCTCGATCTAAACAACCTGGGGGTGTATTGGTATCGACAGGAAAGTGAACGGTTTAGTAAGCATGTCGGAGTATAATAGTTCCTCTCCGTTAACAAAAGACTATTAACCAATTCAAATGGCAATACTCAGTATGCCATGGCTGCCTAATTCTAGGAATTAGAAGCCATTGTGCCCCGCGCTTGACGCCTAATACACAGCGTGCCTGCACATCAATCAACCCCTTAGGCTAGAAGATCGCCCCGCTGCGAGCGTAATTCGAAACTTTAGTAGCTAAGGCTTTGGTCTGGGACCGTCATTCATCCTTTCCAACGCTCGAAAATCCAATGGACGACTAAACATGTAGAAAGCTCTATCGTGCTTTGTCTGGACCCGAGTTCGACTCTCGGCACCTCCACTAGCTTTTAAGTAATGAATTCGTGAGGTGGTGATTGGTGCGTAATTTCACCACCTCACCACCTCACCACCTCACCACCTCACCACCTGAATAATCACCGCCCTGTCCGACGGCCGTCAGGCCAGGCAGACCCATCACCTTACCACCTCACTCAACCCCCATCTCCCTTGCTTAATTAGCAAAGTTACTTCATCCCCTTTTTCGGCCTCCGGAAAGAAGGGCTCGTGCGCCGTGATGCGATGCAGCTGACCGTTCCACTGAAAAAATAAGATAAACGTATTGGCCTTGGTTTCTCCTTGTGGTAATTCTCCGAAGCGGCTGCCGAAGCGGGCTTCCTCCAGTACGTAAGTAACGGGAGTCGGCGTAGCGGGGGCAGTGAAAAGGCGGTTACTCCAACTCATGAGTAAAGGAAGCAGGAGTGCCGTGCCGATGATCGCTGCGGCGAGGATGCGGTAACGGTCGAAGTCTTCTAGCTGTGGTCGCTGAGCAAGGACGTACCAACCGATTCCAGCGCCACCAGCCACGCCCGCTAGCAAAACGAGGCCCCAAAAAGCACCCGCGTCTAAGTAATTGACGATGACGGGCAGCTCAAAAGTGTAACCCAGCAAGACCGTCAGGACAAGTAGACCGAGGCTAATGGCTATTCCGTAACCATTATTGGGAGAATTACTCACTGAACTCAAATTGGAGCTTGGCTAATTTGTTGTAAAACCCATCCGGGCGAGCCGCTAGCTCCTCGTGCGTGCCTTGCTCAACGATGCGCCCTTCGTCAATCACGTAGATGCGGTCCACCTCGCGGATGGTGCTGAGGCGGTGCGCGATGATGATACTCGTGCGGCCTTCCATCAACAGGTTGAGCGCCTCCTGAACCACACTTTCACTTTCGGCGTCGAGGCTTGACGTCGCTTCGTCTAGCAGTAAAATGGTAGGGTCTTTGAGGATCGCACGAGCAATGGCAATACGCTGACGTTGACCCCCGGAGAGCTTAATGCCCCGTTCACCGACGAGGGTGTCCAAACCGTCTGGAAAACCGCTGATGAACTCCCAAGCGTTGGCTTGCTGGGCCGCTGCGATGATTTCGTCTTCCGTAGCGTCAGGTTTGCCGTAGCGGATGTTGTCACTGATACTTCCGCCGAACAGCAAGACCTCCTGCGGTACAATCCCGATTTGTTGGCGATACTCACTGAGTGGAAAGTCGGCTACGTTGACTCCGTCGATGGTAATTTGCCCTTCGTTGAGTGAATAGAAACGTTGGAGGAGCGCCACGATCGTTGATTTGCCGCTACCACTGGCACCTACTAGGGCCACTTTGCTACCCGGTGCAATACGCAAGTCGATGCCTTTGAGTACGGCCACGTCCGAGCGGGTAGGGTAGGAGAAGTGGACATTTTGGTACTGGATGGTTCCCGCTAATGAGACCGCCTGTCTCGCCGGTTGAGGTTCCTGGGTATCAATTTCGCTGTCCTCGGCTAGGATGTCAAAGATGCGTTCAGTAGCGCCCACCGCCGCGACTATTTCCGAATAGAAAGCACCTAAACTAGCAATGGCGGCTCCGATAATACCCGTGAAAACTACAAAGTTGACTAAATCACCGGAGGCGAGTTCTCCGTTTTGCACCATGACGGCCGCTCGCCACATAATGAAAAACAAAGCCCCAAACATAACCGTGATGATGAAGGCGGCAAATAGCCCCCGCATCCGGGCAGCTTTAAGCGAGATGTTAACGACTTCGGTGAGCTTTTTTATGTAGCGACCTATTTCAAACCATTCGCTGGTGTAAGCCTTTACGGTTTGTACACTCTGTAAAGTTTCTTCAACAATCACGTTCGTTTCCGCTAGGCTGTCCTGGCGTGCTTTCATGAGTTTGCGGATGTAACGACCGAAGAACATCGCTACAACTACAACTACGGGGAAGGTTAACAGAATGGTCAGTGCTAGGCGCGGCATACTGAAAACAATCACGAGAATACCACCCACAAGAATGATGATTTGACGGACAAATTCCGCCAAAGTAGTACTGACTACACTTTGTACCTGCGTTACGTCATTGGTCAAACGCGAAGTCAACTCTCCTACGCGCCGTTGCTCAAAAAAGGGAATACTGAGACCGATGATCTTACTGTACAGATCGTTGCGTAATAAGGCCATACCACGTTCGCTGACAATCGCAAAAAGGTGGACGCGCCAGTAAGATAAAAAGCCCTGAACAAACAATAAGACGATGACTAAACCAAACAACTGGTTAATCGACAAACTGTAACTCCCTTCTCCGTTGATAATATTGAACAGCTCTCCAGGTACTTGCATGATC
>JBCDIR010000519.1:0-3307 GCA_038748735.1 Bacteroidota bacterium
GAAACAGGCTGAATTGAACCGCCTCCACGGCCGCCTGATACCCCGCAACATCCTCCGCCAAAAACGCATTCACCAAGCCAACGACTTCCTCCGTCTGCGCGCGCGCCTGTTCAATAGCTAGCGCCAGCATCTGTGTGCCATCGCCCTGTTGATTGCGGGCGTAGCGGCGCATGTTGTAGAGGCTGCTCATCAGGTTCTGCGGGTTGCGCTTGATGCCCTTCGTGTCGGCAGGTTCCATGTAGCGTAACTCGATTTCGGCGATGCGCTTTTTCAACGCTTTGCCGAGGTCTTTGATCTGCGTTTGCGTGCTGTCGGGCGCATTAACGAGGGCCTTTTCGACGCGGTCGATGGTGCTGCGGACGTCCTGCAAGCGGTCAAAGCCCGCCGTGGCCATGCTGGTGATGTCTTCGATTTGTTCCGTCGTGATATTGCGGGAAACCCAAGCGCCCGGGGCGTACTCGATGCGGGGGTCGGGCTTGACGGTGACTTTGGTGCTGGTCGTGTGGTTACCCAAGGTGTAGATAACCGTGTAGGTACCCGGCGAGGCTAGTGCGCCCGAGGGTAAGTCCGCGTCTTCCTTGACTTTGCGACGACTCGGGAAGCGTACGCCATCCTTACGCAAATTCCACGTGAAGCGGTTGAAGCCGGGTGTAACTTTGCGCGTGAACGTCCGCAGTGTATCACCAATGGCACTCACGATTTGCACTTTTAGCTTTTCTTTCAGTGGTTCCACTTCGTCTTTAGTCGTTTCCTCCGTCGGCAGGACCCACAGGCTAAGGAGCGCGCCGCTGGGCCGATCTTCGCCCACAAATTCCGCATCAGCGTAAAAGCGGATACCTTGGTAAGAACGCCGTTGGAAGTGGTAAGCATCCGGCGATGGGAAGGCAGCTAAAGAGTCCTTTAGGATGTTACCATTGGTTTTTGCGATTTCCCGCATGGGACGCAAATCATCCAATATCCAGGCCGCGCGGCCAAAGGTGCCGATGATGAGGTCGTTCTCCCGTGGGTGAATTTTCAGGTCGGCTACCGTAGTGCTGGGGAAGCTTTCGGTCCATTTCTGCCAGTTGGTACCGTAGTCGAAGCTGACGTAGAGGCCGTGGTCAGTACCCAACCAGAGGTGGTTGTCGGCCTCCGGGTCTTGGACGAGGCTCATGGCGTGGCCCTTGACTTGCTTAGGACCAACGATGCGCTTCCAGCTTTGACCGTAGTCTTTGGAATGGTACGCCATGGGTTCGAAGTTATTGCGGCGGTAGTCGTTAACCACTACAAAAACTTCCCCCTTGTTCACTTGCGAAACCTCTATGTAGGGTATCCAACTTCCGGCGGGCATCCCGGGTAGGCGCTTGCTGACGTTGGCCCAGGTACTGCCACCGTCACGGGTGATTTGTAGGTTACCATCATCCGTACCGACGTAGAGCGTATTTGCATCCTCGGGCGTAGGCGCGATGGCTAGAATGGTCGTGTAGTTCTCCGCCATGGTCGCGTCGTAGGTGAGGCCGCCGCTGAGGTTAGCTTTTTGCTTGGTGGTGTCGTTGGTCGTTAGGTCAGGACTGATGATGGTCCAGCTTTTACCGCAGTCGGTACTTTTGTGGACGAATTGGCTTCCAAAATACACCGTACAGCTCTCGCGTGGGTCCTGCGCCATCGCCGCATTCCAATTGTAGCGTAGCGTCGTACCGTCGGGGTGTACGGGCTTGACGGGGTAGGACATTCCCGTTTCGCGGTCGATGTAGCCGACGTTGCCACCCTGACTCATCGCGTAGACGTAGCGGCTATCATCCGGGTGGAATAACAGATCGAAACCGTCGCCAAAATAAACTTCTTGCCAGTCGTGATTGGTAATACCACCGCGCTTCAGCGCCTGGCTAGGGCCCACCCACGAACCGTTATCTTGCATACCACCGCCGACGAGGTAGGGTACACTCATGTCGTAGTTGATGTGGTAAAACTGTGCTACGGGAATGTTGGTCACAAAACGCCACGTCTTACCCCGGTCGCGGCTGATATTGAGGCCACCGTCGTTACCGTTAATGACGTAATTTGGATCGTTGGGATGAATCCAAAAAGCGTGATGGTCCGGGTGGAGGTTGGTGCCGTAATCCATGATGACGCGGAAGTTTTTGCCGCCGTCTTCGCTCAGGCTTACGTAAGTGTACAAGTTGTAAATCCGGTTTTCGTTGACGGGATCGACGTATAACTCCGCGTAGTAAAACGGTCGGTTGCCGATGTTCTTTTCACTGACCAAGGACCACTTTTTACCCCCGTCCGTACTCTTGTACAGGCCGTTCACTTTGGCTTCAATCAGGGCGTAAATGATGTTAGGGCTGCTTGGCGCAATGGCGATACCAATACGTCCCAAATCGCCCTTGGGCAAACCATCGTCACTCGTGCGCTGCGTCCAGGTGTCGCCGCCGTCGTAGGTGACGTAGAGACCAGATTTGGGTCCACCCGAATTAAAAAACCAGGGGTCACGGTCGAACTCCCACATGGCGGCCAGTAGCTTTTCTGGATTGGTGGGATCTACTACTAAGTCCGCGATACCTACACCGTCCGCAACTTTGAGGACATGCTTCCAGGTTGCGCCCCCATCTTGCGTGCGGTACACACCGCGTTCGGGATTGGGACCCCAAATGGAACCCATCGCTCCCACGTAAACGATGTCTGGATTATCGCGGTGAACGATGATGCGGTGGATGTTGCGGGTCGCTTCCAGTCCGACGAGTTCCCAGGTGTCGCCCCCGTCGCGGCTGCGGTAGAGACCCTGGCCCGTATTGTGACTGTTGCGGGGATTGCCCTCACCCGTTCCGACCCAAATTTCGTCCGGGTTGCGCTGGTTGATCTTGATGGCACCGATCGCTTGCAGTGGCTGGTCGTCGAAGATGGGGTGCCACTTAATGCCGCCATCCGTACTTTTCCACACCCCGCCCGATGCCGAACCCACGTAGATGATGTCCGGGTCACTGAGGTCTACGTCAATGGCGGTGATGCGTCCACTCATACCCGCTGGTCCGATATTGCGCGGTGCGAGTTCGGTGAGGTATTTGTTGGCTGGTAAAGTCTGGCTGAACGCGTCGTTTGCGAAAGCGAACAATAAAAGGAGCAAAGGCGAAATCCAGGAAAGTCTCATAAGTCTTGTTTAGGTGGTGAAGTGATGGATTGGGGAGGCAGTAACTTTACGTCTATCACCTCACCAATACACTGCCTCATCACGTGAAATGGTAAGGTACAATCTGCCTAGATTCTGTGAAAATACTTTGCCTGCATTCGCAGTGAATAGCGGTTGGTGGCGTGTGAATTTACATTTTGA
>JBCDIR010000520.1:0-3306 GCA_038748735.1 Bacteroidota bacterium
AATTCAGCTACTACCATTTTGACGCAAGAAGACCACGAGCCGTGGGTGTACACTACCAAAGGCGTACCTGGCTACGCAGCGATTTTGTACTACACCAATCAATAGTGTGTCCAAAAATGGGTAGGAGTGTACAGGCTTTGCGCAAATTTTAGCAGCTTGCAGTTTCAACTCGCTCCATAGACTTGTTCAGCCAGGCATGAATGAGGGAGAGCGCAGTAAATTTTGTTTTGAACGAGGCAGAAAACATAGGCATAGCCTAAGCTACGGCGAGGCTTTCTAACGAAGTGCAGAATAAAATTTGCCGCTCGTAGCCATTTGAGGTTCTGGCTGAACAAGTCTAATATGCAATTGCACAAAATCAAGGCTCATTTTGAGGCCTTCGAGCGGTGGTTACGCACCCCCGCCGCTGAGCAACGCCTCCACTACTGGGAAACCCAAGCCTACTGGCAGACCCACTGGGACGCCGAGCGCTTCGACTTAGACCAAGTCTACGACGCTTGCCTCCAAAACAGTACGACCAAGCGCATCTGGAAGCGCCCCGCTTACGAACCCAAGCGGATGATGTTGCAGTTCATTGCGCTGGATGCTCATTTCGTCCACTCCATGTTTCAGGACCTCTTCAACGAAGAAAAGGACGCACACGCCCGCGTGGATCGCTTCATCTTTTACTGCGATCAACTCTTGCTGCAGTACCGCAAAGCCAAACCCACGGCTATCGACACGGGCCACTACCACGATGATGGGTACGAAATCGTTTCTTTCTACCTCAGTTGCCAATACCCCAATCGCTACGCACCTTATCAGGCGGAGCGCTTTCTGGAACTGCTGCACTGCGTCGGAGCGGCCAATATCCCCAGTTCTGGTGACTTTCCACGCCACCTCAAGGTCATGCGCACACTGCAAACGCTATTGAATAAAGAAGAAAGCCTCCTCGCTGCCCACCGCGCCCGCTTACGTCCGGAGCATTACCAGGGCGACAGCTATTTGCTGGCCTTTGACTTTGCTTGTTTTGTGACGGGGATGGACGCACTTTAACGAGCTATTTTTGTCCGTAAATTCTCTTTTCGGTCCATATTCCTGCCTATTTTCTACAAGTGTTGATTATTTTAATAAAAACTCCCGTTATTTGTTCTACAACTGTTGAAAATATGAAAGGACTCGGTTTTTTAGAAGAGACACTCCTGCTACTCGTTATGACGATGGAAGAGGGAGCCTATGGCTTTGCCATTAGTGAGGCGTATCGTAAACATACTGGACGCAGTATTACGATCAGTGCCGTTCACGCGGCTTTGTCCCGCCTAGAAAAAAAGGGGTTCCTACGGAGTCACCTCGGGGCAGCTACTCCCGAACGGGGTGGCCGTCGCAAACGAATTTTTGAGGCTACTGCTGCGGGTGAAGCCGCTATTACGGCCATCCGCCTCTCGCGCGAAGCGCTCTGGGCAAAGCTACCTCGCTCATGAGTACGCCCCAACCACCTACTTGGTTAGTAGCCTGCCTGCGTTGGTTTTGTGCGGAGGAACTGCTCGAAGAAATCGAAGGCGACTTACTCGAAGCTTACTGCTATCGTTACCGTGAACGTGGCCGTCTCTACGCTGATCACGCCTACCTGCGCGATGTCCTCACTTTTTTCCGTCCTTACGCCTTCGAGCGCTACTCGCGGGCCAAACAATTCCTTCCGATGTTTAGTAATCATTTCAAAATTGCCTTACGTAACCTTTGGCACCGTAAATACTTCACTACGCTCAATGCGCTGGGGCTGGTTCTTAGCCTCAGCTCCGTCCTACTCATTGTTATCTACCTACGCCATGAATACACTTACGATCAGCATCTAGCTGCTGCCGAACGGGTGTACCGCCTGGAAAACGGTTACCGCGACCAGCAGTACACTTGCATGGCTTTTCCCGAATACTTCAATAGCACGCCCAGTGTGCAGTTGACCCTCCCACAACATTTGACGGCTTATGCGGAGGTGGAGACGGTGTGCCAATTTGTGACGACCAATTCGGCTATCAGTGCCGGAAGACCGTTCTACGCCAAAATAAATGACGATCAGTTTATCCTCAAAAATGCGCTAGTTACTAATACTCCAGTGGCTTTTCAACAAGTATTTGCACCGGATTATTTGCTCGGCACCTCCAACGAGTTTAGCCAACAGCGTAATGGTTTGGCGATCACCGAATCAACCGCAGAAAAGTGGTTTGGTCGCAAGTGGCCAAGCCGTTTGATAAAAGGTGAAACCGTGGTAGTAGAAGACAGTACTTACGTTATTACGGGAGTGGTGACGGATCCGCCGACTAATTCTCACGTAGGCTACGAAGCACTCGTTCACCAAGCGAAAATTCCTTCCTGGGGCGCTTACACTTACGTGCAATTGACACCGGGGGCATCGCCCGAGCAAGTTTGGCAACGCCTCAATGCAGAGGTGGACCTATTCTACCCCGGTTACACGGAAGATGAGCTGTCGCGGGGTATAGCGGCGCGCGCCTTAACGGATATCCATTTCACTAAGGATGTGTTGTACGAACCCACGCCGGCGGGGAATTCGACCTATTTACGGATGCTGGGATGGGCAGCTTTGCTAATCCTTCTCGTCTTTTGGACAAATTACGCCAATCTTTCCACGGCTATGTATGCGGATCGGCAGCGCGAGCTGGGTGTACGACGGGTGCTGGGGGCGCGTGAGCAAGATATAAGCCGTCAAATTGTGGTGGAGGCGCTAGCGCTGGCGGTATTTTGCGCACCCTTAGTATTGTTGACCACTACGCTCGTACTTCCTTACTTTGGGGAGCTAATGGAAGTAGCTTTGACGCGCGCGCTGATTTTTTCTGGTGAGATTTTGATGATACTATCACTACTGCTTTTGACTACCGCTCTTTTGAGCAGTTGGTACCCTGCTTGGCGGTACGGTCAGCGTCCGCTATTGGTGCTACTGGGCCAACAATGGCAGCGTTTGCTAGGCCACCGGCGGCTGCATTTTCGTAACGTACTACTTACGCTCCAGTTCTTTTTAGTAGTGGGGCTACTCAGCTTAACGGCCTTTATTTATCAACAAATGCGATTAATCCAAACGACCGACTTGGGCTTTGAACAGCAGGGGGTGCTCTACTTTTCGGTACCCGGTGCCGAACAGTATCAAGCGCTCCGCACCCGGCTTAATGCGATTCCTGGCGTATTGAGTACGGGCGCGAATGCAGTACCCGGCGCGGAGATGTTCAATCAACTGACTTACCAAATGGAGGGTAGCGAAACGACCTTTGCGGACGCAACGCAGCACTATCTGGACTGGGGGAGCTTGCAAACCTTGGG
>JBCDIR010000521.1:0-3299 GCA_038748735.1 Bacteroidota bacterium
ACGGACATCTAGTTCGTAGTAGAATTGCCTGTGTTATTGATATTAGGACCCGCCACGGCAGCGTCACCCGTAAATGTTTCAATGTCGTAGACACCTGGTCCGATCACCTGCGCCGATTGGCAGAACTCCCCTTCTGCTGGTGGGTCTGTAGTATTGAGTGACAACTCGAAATCAAAGCCATTGGCGTCCCAGATATTATCCCAAACGATAAAGTACTCCTGACCGCCCGTGACCACGGCTTCGCGGTAGCTCGCCCATTCGTTAGTGCTACCGGGTGAGGTGTCACACATATCGTCATTTACCCCAACAATGTCAATCAATTCGCAGCTACCCGTCAAGATCCAGCCACGGGTGTCGGCGCCACCTTCGCAAGAACTCAGCGTGAGGACGCCATCTGCCGCAGGGGTATAAGAGTACCAAGCAGCCGATTGACCACTCGTCAGATTGCCGCCCAGGTCCAAGCCACCACCAAAGCAAGACAGACCATCTACGGTATGCGTACCGACGTCAATAGTAGTTGCATTGTAGCAATACTGACCGTCGCCCGCAGCGGGAATCTCCCAGAAGGTGATGTCGTCGAAGAACCAATTGTCAGTAGTAGTGCCAGGGTAGAAATTGATGGAATTGAGCTGTAGCAATTCTTCTGCTACTCCACCAGAAGCCGTACCGTCACTGAATTTCCACTGTGCGACGAAACGCTCATTCACGTTGAGACGAGCTACGTCATTATCCAAATCAAAATACATGATCAGGCCGAACCACGATTCGACGGGATAGTCGAAAGCAATCTCCGTACCGTCGGCATCGTTGAGTTCCAAAATACCCGCACCGTCGGCGTTCAAGTAGATGTCGAAGGCCCAGTTAGGTGCGTCGGCGGGATCACGGTGTTGTACGTTGAAGTAACCGGTGCTGCCCTCGGGAATGTAAGCCGACATCGCATAGCGGTAGTGGCCGCTCGTGTAGTCATCGCCCAGGTAGAGCATACCATCCTGGTTACTGGGGTCTCCGCTCAACTTAAAGACGTTATCCCCTTGGAAAGTATCGACTTCTACGCCGATGCTGGCACCCGGCCAGAGTCCCCAAGGTGGCGTAACACCCAGGTCACCTAAGTCGTAGCTACTGGCATCATCTTCAATGATGACACTAGGGTTGCCACAGTCCGTCAGGGCACAAGCGCCACACTCACTGAAGCAGACTACGTCTAGCACGCCGTCACCTGCGAAGATGTAAGGACGTACGTTAAAACTAAACCCCATAAAAGGAACGGTGATACTACAATCATCCGGTACAGTTTCAAAGTTAGTCGGATTAGACGCGGCACCATTGATGAAAAAGTAGCCAATAGTATCTTGAGGGCTAATGTCGGCGCTAATCGTGTAGACATTGTCTCCATCCGCATCTTCCAGTGCCAAAATAGTAGCATCTGCAACGCCAGAGAATCCGGGATTACTGTAAGCGACGGATACGCCATCCATGCCAACGGTTTCATTGCTCATGTCCACTTGAAAAGTGACTGTATTTTGAGCGTGTAAAAACAAAGTTCCTACGAGCAGGAACGCTAATAAAGTAAGCGATTTTTTCATAAAAGACGAATGGTTTGTTTTAGAAATTATGGTTAAAAGTAAATAGTCATTCCAAATTCGTCCACGGGATTGAGAACTGTTGTAAATACAAGGAGGATTATCAATTGTTGGATTTGCGCGTCATTATTATGTTCAAGAATTGGGCGTAAAATAATACTTTTTTAATGAAAACTTAACATTTCGTCCATTTGGTTTCGCTTTTACTCGAAGCTACTACCTTTTCGATGAACTGCATCCCGCGCAGTCCGTCGTGAACCGTGGGGAAGTCTTGGTGAATAGCATCGGGCGTTTTGCCTTGTAGGCGAGCTTGAAGACAGTGGGCTACGTTGCGATAAATATTGGCGAAAGCCTCTAGGTAGCCCTCCGGATGACCAGCCGGGATGCGGGCCGCAGCCGCGGCTGCGGGGTACAACTCCCCTACCCCGGTACGACGTAATTCCACGGGGCGGTCCAACCAGCGGACGGTGAGGGTATTCGGTTCCATCTGTCGCCAGTGCAGGCCGCCCTTCGTTCCGTAAACGCGGATATTGAGGTCATTTTCTTCCCCGGCACTAATCTGGCTAGCGTGGAGGACGCCCTTGGCACCATTATCAAAACGGAGGAGCACGTTGCCGTCGTCATCCAGTGCGCGCCCGGGAACGAAAGCCGTTAGGTCAGCGCACAACTCCGTGATTTGGAGCCCTGTGATGTATTCGGCCAAGTTTTCGGCGTGAGTGCCGATGTCGCCCATCGCGCCCGCAATACCCGAGCGTTTGGGGTCGGTGCGCCAGTCGGCTTGCTTTTGGTCTGTATCTTCGAGCTTGGTGCTGAGCCAACCCTGCGGGTATTCGACAACCACCTTGCGGATGTCGCCCAATTCGCCCGCCGCAATCATGGCACGCGCTTGCTTGACCATAGGGTAACCCGTGTAATTGTGCGTAAGTGCAAACAGTAGCCTCGTTTCTTCGACGAGGCGAACCAGCTCGTGGGCTTCTTCCAGGTTGAAACAGAGTGGCTTATCGCAAACCACGTGAAAACCGTGTTGTAAAGCCATTTTTGCGGGTGGAAAATGGACGTGGTTGGGCGTTACGATGGCCACCATGTCCATACGCACCTCTGCGGGGAGAGCAGCTTCTTGGGTGATCATTTCGGTGTAGGAACCGTAGACGCGGGCGGGGTCGAGGAACAGGTCTTCGCCGGACAAGCGGGAGCGTTCGGGATCACTGCTGAAGGCACCACAGACGAGTTCGATTTGCCCGTCGAGGGCGGCCGCCATGCGGTGTACGGCTCCGATGAAGGCGCCGCGGCCACCGCCGATCATGCCCATGCGTATTTTCCGATTGGTCATCATTTCGTTTGCTGCTTTAGAGTGGTTACCACAGAGGAACACGAAGATTTTTGTGTTGGTGATAACTACGAAAGCAAAAGTAGTTAATCGTGGGGATTTTTGCCTCAGCGAGGCGAACTGTCTGTGATAGACTTGTTCCTGCAAGCCCTCAAATGGCCGCCCGTTAATCTTGATTTCGTTTGCTGTTTTAGCGTGGTTACCACAGAGACCACCGAGGGACTCACAGAGGAACACAAAGATTTTTGTGTTGGTAATAACTACAAAAGCAAAAGTAGTCAATCATTAGTTCTCCAAACTTTTTTATTACCATGCCGAAAAAATAAGCGCTGCAGCTTGGTTGTTATACCTATCTTTCGCGCTCATTTAGAATTGCAGACCATGCGTAAACT
>JBCDIR010000522.1:0-3296 GCA_038748735.1 Bacteroidota bacterium
AACGCCCAAATCATCGCCGAGATGCTGCGTACGCACCCCGCCGTAGCCAAGGTCAACTACCTCGGCCTCACGGATCACCCGGATTTTGAGTTGGCCAAACGCCAAATGCAAGGTCCCGGCGGCATGATGAGTTTTGAATTAAAAGGTGGTCTGGAAGCAGGTAAGCAGTTTATGAATCGCCTCCAGTTGTGTACCCTCACGCCCACCCTCGGCGATGTGGATACGCTGGTCTTGCACCCCGCCACGATGTCGCACCGAGCTATTGACCCCGCAGTTCGCCGTGCGGCGGGCATTACGGATGGCTTAGTCCGTCTGTCCGTGGGAATTGAGGATGTGGCGGATTTGTTGGTGGATTTGGAGGGGGCGTTGGGCTAAGCCCCATACGACCCAAAAAACGCCCGCCACCGCATTTGCAAAACGCCCAGCACCGCTTCCCGCACAATATTTTTCGACATCTTAGACACGCCCTCAATGCGGTCGGTAAACGTAATCGGAACTTCGATGATCTTGAAGCCCAGCGAGCGGGTCGCAAACTTCATTTCGATCTGAAAGGCGTAACCGACGAAGCGAATTTTATCCAAGTCGATCTTTTCGAGCACGCGGCGCGTGTAGCATACGAAGCCCGCCGTGGGGTCCTTGACGGGCATGAAGGTGACGAGACGCACGTAGAGCGAAGCGCCGTAGGAGAGGAGTACCCGGTCCCAGGGCCAGTTTTTGAGTTGGCCACCCTTGACGTAACGCGAACCGACGGATAGGTCCCCGCCTTGCTTAGCGCAAGCATCGTAGAGGCGCAGCAGATCGTTGGGGTTATGACTGAAGTCAGCGTCCATCTCGAAGAAGTATTCGTAGTGACGCGCCAGCCCCCAGCGGAAGCCCGCAATGTAAGCCGTACCCAAACCGAGCTTGCCCGTACGTTCGTGAATATGTAAGCGGTCTCCGTAAGTTCGCTGTTCGGCTTTGACCAAATCAGCCGTGCCGTCGGGCGAACCGTCGTCGACGATGAGGAGGTGAAAATCTAGAGGGAGGGCAAATACCGTGTGAATCATCTTCACGATATTTTCCTTTTCGTTGTAGGTCGGAATGATAACCAGGCGGTCGCTCAAGAGTGGTTGGGTAGGTTGATTAGTAGAGAGGGCAAAGATAATCGCTTTTTTACAACTCCTCCAAAATACCGCGATACTGCGGTCCAATAGGAATTTCGGTGTTGCCCAGCTCAATATCGTGCTTGGTGTAGGCCGTAATGTGATCTTTGTTGACCACAAACGAGCGGTGTACCCGCAGGAAGCGCTTGTCGAGGCGAGCCACGAAGTCCCGCAGGGTGTGTTTTACGGTGTAGCTTTCGTCCTGGAGGTGGATACGCACGTAATCTTTCCAACTCTCGACGTAGCGTACTTTTTGTAGCAAAAGTTTGACTTGCTTGCGATCCTTGCGAATGAAGATAAAGGGCTTATGCGCAGCAATGGCCTGGGAAGGAAGCGTCGCCTGTGCGGCCAGAAAGCGCTCAACGGCTTGGTAAAAACGCTGAAAAGTGATGGGTTTCAACAGGTAATCGACGGCGGCCAAGTCGAAGCCCTCCACGGCTTATTCGCGGTAAGCAGTGGTGAAAATAACGGCGGGTGCCGGAGACAGGTGCTTGAAAAAGTCGGTTCCCTTCAATACGGGCATCTCAATGTCGAGAAATAGCAGATCAATCTGTGCAAAGTCCACGCCGCGGGCGGCGATTGCGCTGCCGTAACTGCCGACTAATTGCAGTTCGGGAAAGTATTGCAAGTGGGTTTCGAGCAGCTCACGGGCCAAGTCTTCATCGTCAATAATGATGCAGCGGTAGGTCATACGGTACGCAGGTTGAGGTGTACGGTGAAGTGGTCAGGCGTGCGCTGGATGTCGAGTTGAAATTGGTCGGGGTAGAGTAATTTCAACTGACGCTTGATGTTGTCCAAACCAATCCCCGTTCGCGTTGACTGCTGAGGAGAACGGTGGGGAGGAATACTGTTTTCAATACGGAAGAGGAGCGTTTGCTCCGCCGTAGTACGCAGGTGGATGTTGATGGTGGAAGTCGCTAACGCTTGACTGACGCCGTGCTTGAACGCATTTTCAACAAAATGCAGTAAAAGCAAGGGCGCGATGCGTGCCCCCGCCTCCGTCTGGTGTTGGAAATTAATGTCTACTCGTTGACCATAACGAATCCGTTCCAGTTCGAGATAATTGTTGATCAGCTCAATTTCTTTAGCCAGCGGCACAAAGCGCTCGCGGCAGCGGTAGAGCATATAGTCCAATATCTCGGACAGCTTAGCGATAACTTCCGGTACTCGCTCCGATTTTTTGACCGCCAGCGCGTAAAGATTATTCAGCGTATTGAATAAAAAATGGGGGTTCATTTGGTTTTGTAGTGCCTGGAGTTCGTTGGCCCGTTTTTGCTCGTTGAGTTGGGCATTTTCGCGTTGTTTTTGCAAATATTGCCACGCCATAAGCACTACTGCCGGCGGAAAATAAACCGCTGGATTTTGGAAAAAAATACCGACGGGACTCAGCAGACGGTCCCAGTAAGAACAACCAGCGTAACGCGCAATACAGTCCGCAAAAGTGACGGGGTAGGTGGGTTCCAACACAAAACATTGCCAGCTTTCCGCCAGTAATTGAAGGAGCAACAACAACACTAACACCTGAGCGATCAGTCGTACCGGATGGACGCGTTGCAAGTACTGCGGTAATACTACGTCTAAGCAATAGTAAGCGACGGCGGCTTGCAAACTGACTTTAAAACCAAAAAAGACGAAGCGCTCCGGCCAAGATTCGTGGTATTCGATATTTGCCACGACGGAACAGCTAAACACTGCCAACCAAAACAGCAAATGATGATGCCAGGGACGGCGAGTGATGCGCCAGCTATTTTCCATGCACACAGATTTAGTTAAGAGCATGTTGAAAAATTTAATTTGGCTTACTGTTCGCAGTAAAGATATTCGCAAAATTTTTAAACATACTCTAACGAAAATAAAACGCTTTTTCAGGCTAGTCCGCAAATAGCGACGAAAAGGCGCTTCCCGTCGGTCAAAACCTATTTAAAGTCGTTTTAGCTTTCTGCCGACGCTTTTGCCCGCTCCGTCTACTTTCTCTAGTGGACGTTGATACCAGCGCTAATATTGTGGACAAAAGCCCGCACATGAACGACTGGATTTTCTGTTTTGTCTTACTCTTGACCGCCTCTGGCCTCAACGCGCAAGCGGATATAACAGGACCTTCCGTTACCCTGACGGGACAAGTACAATTGCCAGCAGCTACCCGGCCCAGCGGCA
>JBCDIR010000523.1:0-3293 GCA_038748735.1 Bacteroidota bacterium
GCCTATCTGAAGCCGAACTATTCCAGGAACTCGCCGATCACATCGACTGGATGATGGAACGCCGCATGGAGTGGTTACTCAGCTTGATGTACCGCATGGACATTGCCGAAGCGAAGGTGGACGCCGCGCTGCAACCCACCGCTGCGGAACCCGCGAATATCGCGCTGGCGCGTCTGGTGTGGGAACGTCAACAGGCCCGCGCACGTACGAAAGCCGCTTACAAACCAGAAGACTTAGGAGCGGAATGGGATTGGTGACGTATCTTTGTTCCCCAATTAGAAAATACCACTATGGCTCGCCGTAAAAAACGTTTTCCCCAACTCCTCGAACAAGTCACCTTCACCAGTATGGCCGATAAAGGCCGCTGCGTCGGGCGTGACCCCGAAGGACGGGTGGTCTTCGCCGAAGGAGCCGCACCAGGTGACGTAGCGGACGTGCGTATTTTCAAAAAACGCAAAGGCGTACTGTGGGGAAACCCCACGGTTTTTCACCAACGTTCGGCGGACCGCGTTGAGCCTTTTTGTGACCATTTTGGCGTCTGTGGCGGTTGTAAATGGCAGCACGTAGATTATACGGCCCAGTTGCGTCACAAAGAACAGGGCGTGCGTGATGCTATCGCCCGCATCGGTAAAGTAGACGTGGAAGAGTGGCAACCGATACTCGGCGGGGCCGAGACTACCTACTACCGCAACAAACTTGAATTTGGCTTAGCCAATCGCCGTTGGCTGACCGAAGAAGAGGTCAAGGACGAATCCATCTCGCAACTGATGCCCGTAGCGGGTTTTCACCGGGCGGGAGCCTACGATAAACTCATCCAAATCGACCACTGCTACCTGCAAGCGGACCCGTCCAACGGCATTCGCAACGGCCTACGTGAGCTGGCCATCGAAATGGATATGCCCTTTTTCGACATGCGCGAGCGCACGGGTATGATTCGGCAGCTGATGATTCGGACCAGTAGCCTGGGGCAAGCGATGGTGCTGATTGCTTTCTACGAAAATAAGCAGGACCTGATTCAGCCATTTATGGAGGCTGTGCAAGCACGTTTCCCGAGCATTACCAGCTTGTATTATTGTATCAACAATAAAGTAAACGAATACCTGATGGACCTGGAAATGGTGCATTTCAGTGGTTTAGCAGATATGGAAGAAGCCCTTGGAGAGGTGCACTACCGCTTGGGACCGAAGTCGTTCTTTCAAACCAATACCCAGCAAGCGACCCGTCTATTCGATATTGCCGTGGAATTTGCCGACCTGCAAGGAACGGAGAATGTCTATGATTTGTACACGGGTATCGGCAGCATTGCGCTCTATTTAGCCAAACACTGTCAACAGGTCGTTGGTATCGAAGAAATCGCCGCCGCTATCGACGATGCCAAAGCCAACGCCGCCCGCAACGGCATCACCAATACCCGCTTCTACGCCGGTGACGTCAAAGACATCTTAACGACTGAATTCGCACAGGAACACGGCACTCCCGACCTGCTCATCACCGATCCGCCCCGAGCGGGCATGCACCCCAAAGTGGTAGACATGCTCCTGCAACTAGCCGCTCCCCGGATGGTCTACATCAGTTGCAACCCCGCCACTCAAGCACGAGATTTGGCCTTGTTAGCCGAAGCTTACCGTGTGGTAAAAATGCGGGCAGTGGATATGTTTCCACATACGGCACACGTAGAGAGTGTGGCGCTGCTAGTACGTCGTTAAGTGGAGAATATCTCGGGGTGAACGGATAATGGTTGCAAGGTAAATATTGGGTATCTGTGTCAGCCGTAATCTTCGCTTTGCATTCTAATATTGTATTTGGGCTAAGTTCGATGAGTAAAAGCGGAAGCCAGCTTCGTTGCGCGGGGGCAAATAGGCCGTAAGGGCTACGTTTTTCCTAATTATTAGGAAAAATCCCCCCGTAGCGTCCCAAACATGTTCTAAGCATTTTATTATTTTTGCCTCCTGTGGAAAAACAAGTAACGAACGAAGCCTGGGAACTCGATTTTGAATGGCTGCGTATCCGTCATTTCATCAAAGATCGCTTTCAGCGGGCTACCTTGCCCGACCTGAACGGGATACTTTTTGTAATTGGTATCCAAGAGCTGGGTCGCTGGCAGGATACCTTTACCAAAGAGGAAAAACAGGACCTACTGCACATCGCTACCTGTCGCTTGATGAGTGACTACGGTTACTACGAGTTTGCGGGCCGCGACGGTGACGGATGGCCGCACTGGAAGCTAATTGCGCGCATTCCCAACCACAACTTAAAAGAACAAGAACAGTTATTCAAACGAGCGATCGTCCGTTATTTCCAAACTTGGGAAACGGAAATGAGCGCTTTCCAAAAATCTTAAGTTCATGCGAAAGCTCCTGTTTTTTGGCCTAGCTTTAGCCATTCTGACGAGCCTCACGACCTGCGAACCCGCCGGTGAGAAGTATACCTACGCCCTCATTTCTACTTCCTTCGGGGATATGAAGGTGAAACTGTACAACAGTACCCCCAAGCACCGCGATAATTTTATCAAACTCGCCAACGAAGGCTTCTACGACGGAACACTCTTCCACCGCATAGTGAAAAACTTCATGATTCAGGGGGGAGACCCCGATAGCAAGAACGCCGCGCCAGGGCAGCGCCTCGGCATGGGCGGTCCTGGCTACGAACTGGATGCAGAAATTGGCGCTCTACACCTAAAAGGTGCGCTCTCGGCCGCACGAACTAATAATCCGGAAAAACGCAGTTCGGGTTCCCAATTTTACATCGTTCACGGCCGCTCGTATAGTCCCGAGGAACTTGATCGGTTCGCTCAGCGGTCGGGTCAACCTTATACGGATGTGCAAAAGCAGCTGTACCAAGAATTGGGCGGAACCCCGCAGTTGGACCACAACTATACGGTATTCGGTGAAGTCGTTGAAGGTCTCGACGTTTTGGATCAGATTGCCAACGTACCAGCCCTGCCGGACTCGCAAGGTGGCCGCCCGCTGGAAGACGTCTCCATGACGGTTAAAATACTAGAATAGCCATGAAGCAACGCTTTTTATACTTCGCCGTTTTGCCACTACTGTTGGGCAGTTGCGCGCGACCACTGACGAATTTTACTGTTCCCGAGGAACAACCGGTGGCTCAACCCGTCAACTTTACTAACCAAACCGAACAAGCACAGACCTACTTGTGGGACTTCGGAGACGGCAATACTTCTACGGACGTTTCTCCCGAGCATCGCTACTTCAATTCGGGCACTTATACCGTCAAATTGACGGCTACGAACGAAAAGGGTAAGTCCGCGACCAAGGAAAAGAAAATAACCC
>JBCDIR010000524.1:0-3284 GCA_038748735.1 Bacteroidota bacterium
GCTTAACTGACCCACTAATAATACCCAAATCTTTTCAAAGGGTAGTATCTCCGTGAAGTAGTTGACCTGCTCGGCAGTTTCGAGTGGGTGCTGCGCCATTTTTTCTAGGTACTTCCCAGCTTTGCGTTGTACGGCCACCTTGTGAAAATAATTCTTAGGCAATTCTAATAGTGCCTTGATGAAGTAAAAAGATCGCAGGGTATCCTCGCGGTACAAGTGCCGACGACTGTACTGCTCCACAGCGTCAATCTTATCTACCGTGTCATTGTAGCGCCCCCGCATGATGAGAAAAAGAATTTGGATGATGAGTATACTCACATTCATACCACGCTTATCCTTATAAAACTCTGGAGTTTCGTTAAGGAAACGTCCTAATCTGAATTTGGTAAATCGCCCCTTGACGATTGCGGAGGACAATAATTCTTGCTCAACAAGGTAGTGTAGGTACGCTTCCAATACCCGCCAGTACTCCTTCATTTCTGGCGTCAGTTGTTTGAAGCGGCTGTGTTCTGTGGCGATCACGAAAGTTTCGAAGGCCGTGTCGTATTGCTCCGTATGCAGGGCGAGTAGCAGATACGTTTTCAAAAAATTATACCAATTATAAGATCCTGGCTGCAACAGCGCTAGTCCTTTTTCGATAAACGGGTTGACCGCATCAAACTGCCGAAGTTGAAAATGACTGTACAATTTTTGTAGGTACAATATTTGCAGGGGGACACTAGCCGTAAAGGTTTTTTGCTCGAAGAAATTGATGAGTTCGTCACATACCTCAATCGTGTTCGCGTGGTTACCTTTCGTAGTCGTAACTCCTAAGCGTATCAAACCGGCGTGTAGGTGAAAATCGTGGGAATCGCAATCCGTTAAATACTCCACTAGCTTTGCGTAGGCTTGCTCGGCTGCCGTCATCCGGGCTGCTTGATCTACCTTCTTACGGTAGTAATCTATGATCAGACGCGCATATTCGGCTTCAGCCAACTGCTCCAATTGGACGGTCTTTTCCAAATCTACACAGACCGTGGCGTAGTACTCATACTTTTTACCATCGCCAACGACCGTAGCGGAAAAAATCCGTAGATGGCGAGCTACGTCTAGCGCAATGCTGTTGAACTCATAGCGCATAGATTGTCGGAAAACCTGTTCACTCAGTTCCAAGCCCGCCGCACGTGCGCCCTTCCCGAGCAGTATCTTGGCCGCCGCCCATTTCTTGTGCAACTCGTAGTACGCCCGCTGACGATTGTTGTACGAGGGCTGTGATAAATCAACTAGAAATAAAGTAGCAATCAGGCGATCAATCAAATCAGCTTTCAGCCGACGGTACCCTCCGGAGCGTTCCGTTCGTCCGGTTAATTCCAGGGCTAAGCTGTTTTCGTCTTCTACCCCGTCAGCTAGTAAATTGTACATCGTAGCCAGGTGTCCCTCGTCCGTTAGCGGAAACGCTAACTTGCGAATAGACCGCAACTTGACCTTGGTGATAATTTTAATGAGTTCGCGGAGAATTTGCATGAATAGTACCGACGGTTTGGGTTGAACACCCCAAAATTAAAACACTTTCGGGACTTTCTTCCTAGCCACCTACCCGTTCTACACCACTAATATCCGATCCATAATATTTTGTACGTAAGTTCGTCCGATGGGAATACACTCCGTTCCGAGGTAAGCTTGACGGGCTTTGAAGTCGAACTTCGTGACAAAGTCCAAGTTGATGACGTAGCTTTTGTGGATGCGAATAAACTGCTCAGGAGGTAGCTGGGCCACTAACTGGCGCAGCGAAATCTTGACGGCGTGTTTGCGCTGATCGTCTAATATGAGGTAGCAATAATTACCTTCTGCATTGATGTAACTGATATTGCTGTAGTTTACACGATGCAGGGTCTGATGCTTACGTACGTAAATGCAGGGAGGTTGTTCCATAGGACGTAAAAAACGGATAGTTAGAACGCAACGAAGCGCTCAGTGACTTAATACTCAACTTTTATGACTGAATAGGGGTAGATAAGTAACACTAAGATAGACAAAATTTTGTTGGCTAAGCGGCCAGAACTGCCACATTACCCCCGAGCATTCGACCTAAAAACCATATCTCCTATCCCGCCAAGGTGACAAAACACTCATTAAAGGTTATGATATGCTTGAATCCGATTAGAACTTTCCTTTCAGCTACTGAAACAATTCTTTTGTCAATTTTATCAACTTTTTACGTTGTTCCACACTGCACGAGCGGGGGAAGGTGCGGTAATTTCCAACTGCTGGTCGTTCAGCGGGTCGACAAAAACGAGCGCCGCAGCGTGTAGGGCAATGCAGTCGGCTTCGTCGGGGAGGCTAGCACCGTATTTCGCGTCGCCGATAATGGGAGTACCTAGGGCCGCTAGTTGTACCCGTATTTGATGAAACTTACCCGTTGCTGGCCAGACTTTCAGCCAGTGTCCGTGCGTGGTCCGCTGTACATATTCGTAGCGAAGGCGGCCCCTTACCGCTCCTTTTTGGGGACGTGGGACGATTTCTGCTCGCTTCGCGCGTTGATCTTTCCGAATCAGGTGCTCCAAGGTAGTCGCTCGTTCGGCGGGTGCTGTTTCCGTAATAGCCCAGTACGTTTTCTGTACCCGCCGTTCGGCAAACTGAGCATTCAAATGGCGCAAGGCACTTTTCCGCTTGGCCACCAACAACACGCCACTCACCGGACGATCCAGCCGGTGGACAATACCCACATAGGGGTTGCGCACGCCCTGCTGCCGCAAATACTCCGCCACCCGTGCCTCCACGGACGGATAATCATACAACTGCTCGACGTTCAAACCCGCAGGCTTGTTGATCGCCAACCAGTGACGCGTTTCGTGAAGAATGGGTAAACTAGACATCAAGGTAGTTGGGGGGCTAAATGTTGAAAAAGGGTAAGCGCAAGGGCGGGCGGCGACGTTGCGCTCAGCGTTTCCGCCAACGGCAAGCGTACTAATTGGACGTCCAATTCCTGCGCTATCTTTTGGGGCATAAAAGAGCGCGGCTCCGCCGTCCGGGTGTCCGTTCCAATGATGAGCGCAGCGGGGTTGGTGCGGCGTATTTTTTCGACTAGTTCGCAACGTGCTTGCAAGACTTGGCGCTGACCGACGTCGTTCGTACCCAAAGCTAATAGAATAGCATCGAAGCGTTGTTGGAGTATCCATTCTACCCGCTCGTTGGCACCTTTGCTGGTCTCGCCCGTAATACCTGCGTTGACCACGATGATTTCATGATCAGAAACCGCTTGCAATTGCTTTTCCAGTAGGGCCGGGTAGACGGATTGGGGTTCC
>JBCDIR010000525.1:0-3284 GCA_038748735.1 Bacteroidota bacterium
CGTAGACGAAACGGACGATAATACGATTTGGGCGATTGATCAGTTTAACCGGCAGTTGCTGCGCATTCCGATTGGGGCGGGAGTGACGCCACCGGCTAGCCTGGCCGATATTGGTCAGTATCCGGTCCCCGATCCGGGCTGTAACGCAGCGGGTGACGTACGTCCCTTTGCCCTCGAAACGTACCAGGGGAAGATATACGTGGGACTGGTGTGTAGCGCAGAGTCTAGCGCAGATCCGGCGGATATTCAGGCGCACATCTACGAGTTTGACCCCGTCACTAATACGTATTCTTCGGCTCCCGTCTTTTCGATCTTGGATATGACGTACGAGCGGGGCTGTACGGTGGGACCAGGTTTGGGACCTCCCGGGGCCTTTCCTTGTGGTGGCAACGCCTCCAACGGCGTAGAACGCCGTTCGGCGGGGTGGTTCCCGTGGACGAGTGACCCAGCAGATTATCCCCGTTCGGGTGGGGACATTGGGCACGGTACGCCGATTTTGTCGGATATTGAGTTTGACGACGACGGCAATATTATCATTGGCTTCCGGGACCGGGCGGGTGACCAAACGGGCTGGGAAGTGCGTCATCCTGACCCTACCTTTATGAATAACATCGCGCTGGAAGCCCAGGGCGAGATGCTGCTGGCCTGCAACAACGGCGACGGCAGCTGGACGCTAGAAAATAACGGTTCGGCGGGCTGCGCTTCGGGTACCTCCATGGGAATAAACAACGGATACGGACCGGGTGGCGGTGAGTTTTTCTGGGGAGAGGCGGCCAACGATCCGGCCGGTAGCAGTGGTCACCCCGAATCGTCGCACGGCGGACTGGTGTACCAACCGGGTACTGGACTGGTGATCACCTCGATGGTCAATCCTGTACCACGTACTAATACGGACGCTTTCCGGGACGGTGGTATCCGGTGGCTCTCCATGAACGATGGCTCCCCGCAGCGCGCCTACCGGGTATACAATGGCTCTAGTAGCGAAGGTAATACTTTTGACAAAGGAGCAGGCCTGGGCGATTTGGAATTACTGAATCCACCAGCCCCACTAGAAATTGGTAACTACGTCTGGTGCGATTACAACACCAACGGCCTGCAGGAGGCGGGTGAAGACGGTATTGACGGCATCACCATTCAACTGTACGACAGCAATGACGTTTTGGTTGGCGTAACCACCACCGCTAACAGCGGCCAGTATTACTTCAACGAGACAAACGTGGACGTCAGCGGCGTAAGTGCCGACGGCAGTACCCCCAACAGTGGTACCTTCACGGGCATGGCCTACAATACGGACTACACCATTGTATTCGGCGATGGGCAGTTTAGCGGTGGAATGTTCACGACGAGCATGGGGGATTTTGGGATCACCCCGACCGTAGACGCCAACGGTAATGCTGATGATAACATTGACTCGGACGTAGCACCGGGTAGCCTCAACGCTAATAACTTACCGTTCTTGGCCATCACCACGGGTTCGGTGGGTTGTGCGGTGCACACTTACGACCTGGGGCTGAACTGTAACTGTGAGTTTGAGGTCGAACTGTGCGGTGACCAGGAACTGTGCGCCACCGCTGTGATCGACTTGACGGGATTTGCCAACGCCTTCACCCCGAGCCTGAGCACCATCACGGCGGCAGACGGTACGCCTTTCCGCGCCACCTGGACGACGAGTGGTACGGGTACCTTCAACGGCATGGACCTCGACAGTGATCCGATGACGGGCGACTACGCTACGGCTACCACCTACACCCCCAGCGCAGCGGACAGAGCCGCAGGACAAGTAATGCTGACCCTGACCACGGATGACTTACGCAATCCGCCCTTCAACTACGGTAAGCTATGCGAACCCGACATGGATGAGGTCGTGTACATTCTGCTGAAGGTGGATTGCGGAACTTTCCCCTGGGATGGAGACTAGAAAAATAACTGATACCCGATAGGCGGTGGTAAGCCACTGATTAGGGGTTTAAGTACTATCAGGCGAACGGTGATTGGCGAAGAGCCGATCACCGTTTTCTGTCACCATGTTTGTATTTTTTAAAAAATAATACGTACTTTGTGAGGTACTCAGTCACAAGAAAAAGATTACGAAACACTTCCGATGCGTTAATGACATCTCATTAATCATCTCCCGAATGATCTCTTTTGCTGGCTGACATTACGCGGATGCGCTACCAACTGCTGTTAGAGCAGGCGTTTTCGTTATAACACATCTGAAGCTTACCTTTCTGTGTAAAGAATTCTTTACGACCACGTTTCTAACGAATCATAATAAAACTCACATGAAAAAAATTCACCATTACTTTGGTATTGCACTTTTGTTATGCCTCTGCCTGTTTGTTGGGCACCCTTCTCTAGTAGCCCAATGTGCCAATCCCGCCGACCAACCGGAGGTCTTTGCTTACGCCTTCCAAGCCTCCTGCAACGGCGATGGCAGCATCAACGACGACGGGACCGTACAGATCAACGGAGTGAACGGCGGCTTATCCTATTCGGCCAATCCGGGCGGAGCCTTTACCGGTAGCGGTACCCGTACTTCGCTGGCCAGTGCGACCTACCCCGTGCAGCTTTTTACCAACCTGCCCAACCCCGCCACCAACCAGCAGTATACTATTCGGGTCTACCGGGACGACGTGGGCGGATCGAGTACTTGCTTTACCGAAGTTGTTGTCACGCTCGAAGTGCAAAACTGTCAGGTGAGCTGTACCTGCTTGGACTACATCTACCTGCTCGAACCCTTCGTCGACCGCGTGATCAAGTTCCGGGTCAACCTCGATAGTACGGTTACTACGATTGCCGATCCCTGGATATCAGGCAGTAGTCTGGCCGACCTGGCGCACGGAGCCGCCGTAGATCAGAACGGATTTGTTTACGTCAACCGCAAAAGAAACCCGAACGGTAGCGGTGCCGAACTTAATAAATTTGACTGCGACGGTAACCTGGTAGAAAGGGACGTCGTCTCTAATTTGGATAACAACAACCTGGTTATCCGGGGCAGTACCGTCTACTCCAACGAAGAGGACGGCCTGAACCCGCCCATTATTCTGGCCCACGACCTGTGCGATGGCTCCCTAATCGGCTCCGTATCGCTACCCGGGGCAGGCTCCTACCAGTGGCACCTCACCGAGGGGGAAGACGACATGATGTACGTCATTCCCTCCATCGGAACCAACGCCTACCGTTTTCCCTTTGATAATAGCCTCTTCACTACGCCGTCCACCCCGATCTCTCCTTACCTGACGATACCAGCGTCCTTCTCCACCGGAGGGCAAAACTACAACCTC
>JBCDIR010000526.1:0-3273 GCA_038748735.1 Bacteroidota bacterium
AGATTGTTTTCATTTGGTTTTTTGGGGTTTTACAGGGTCTATCTAGGATAGCCCTGTTTTTTATTTGCGGGTATGCCTCAACTCGGCTAACTTGCCGTGTGTTATATGGTTACTAAAAAATCTTAAACTTTATGGAACAAAAAAGAGGTCGTTTTTCCTCCTCCAGCAACCCGATGTTTAGGGAACAAATGATGAAACGTGCTGCTCAAAACACTTTAGATGGTGACTTTATCCAGCGCGGCTCGGCTGCTCGTATGACGGTTAGCGGAGCCGTGAACAAGTCGCTCATCCTCGGTGCGTTACTATTGGCGGGTGCCGTGGTTGGTTACAGCTTTGCCAGTCCCCTTTTCATGTGGGGCGGCGCGCTCGTTGGCTTAGGTATTGTCATTTTTGCCGCTTTCAAACCGGAATATTCCGCTACGCTCGCGCCCATTTACGCCATAGTGGAAGGGCTATTCGTTGGTGCGGTATCTTACATGTACGCGGCGGCCTTCATGCCGGGTATTATCCTCCAAGCGGTCACGTTGACGCTGGCCGTTTTATTTATGATGCTGTTTAGCTACAAAGCGGGACTCATCAAAGTCACGGAGAAGTTTCGCTCGGGCGTTATCATGGCTACGGGTGCGGTAGTCATCGTCTACGTACTCAGCTTTGTGTTGTCCTTTTTCGGTATTCAAATACCGTTCTTGCACCAGGGTGGCATGATTGGCATTGGCATTAGCCTCGTCATCATTGGTATCGCAGCACTGAACCTTTTGCTCGACTTTGACAATTTTGATAAGGGAGAACAGTACGGTGCGCCGGCTTATATGGAGTGGTACTTCGCAATGGGTCTGATGGTCACCTTAGTGTGGTTATACGTCGAGATTTTACGCTTGTTAGCCATCTTAGCTTCGGGGGATTAGGAACTTATCATTTATAAATGCGAATTGAAGACTAAATTAGGTTCGACTTCTCCGAAGTCGCGGGAATTTTTCTGGTAATGGTCTACAAAGGTGAGATTTCTCCGAAATCTTATGCAATTGGTCCAATTATGACCTCGAGAGGTCAAACAATTGTAGATAATACCGCAGCAAGCCTGCCTACCTTTGGTAAGTCACACTTAGTTCTTAATTCGTATTGTAAGTAAAAAGCACTAATTCTTCGTCGTCACCATCCAGCAGGAAGAAGCCATTACGCCGAAATCCAATCTTCTCTAGCAAGTTGATGGAGCGGGTATTATCCACGGTAGTAAAGGCAGTAATGGGTTGACCCGGACGCTTGGCGCAATAGTTAGCGAGAATAGCTTGGGCAGCTTCGCGCGCGAAGCCATGGCCCCAAAATTCCGATAAAAAAGCGTAACCGAGATCGGGATGTTCAAGCGTAGCGCGTTGGTAAATGCCGCAGGTACCCAGTACTTCACCCGTCTTTTGTCGGATGCAACAGAAGTTGCCCAGCACCTCTCCGTCCGCTACGGGCAGCATACGCTCGGCAATGTAAGCACGGGCGTCCGCCACGGTTTTTACGTCGCGGTCACCGATGTACTGCAACCAGCCGGGTGAATTGAGGAGGCGGAGGAGAAAGGGCGCATCGGATAGCGTAATAAGACGCAGAGTGAGTCGTTCGGTTTGGATAACGGACATCGTTGGGACAATTGGTGCGCTGCGGGTGACCCGGACAAGCGCTGTGAAGTGGGGACCCGCACCAGCGGGTAGACACGCCCAGAAAGGCGTGGCCGAGTGAACAACGAGCCCCGAAACCTAGCGACCGCGCCTTAGCGCGGATGACCAATAATAGCTAAAACAATGGCGGAAGGATTCTCACATCCTTCCGCCATCCTGATTTGTAGGAGCCTATTGAGGACCTAGCAGTAGCGATCAAACGCCATCTTTAAGTTCTCGGCAATGATTTCTGCTGAGCGGCCTTCAATATGGTGGCGCTCGAGGAAATGAACCAGTTTACCGTCCTTGAACAAGGCAATCGAAGGCGAAGACGGTGGGTAAGGCAGCAAGTACTCGCGCGCACGCTCCGTGGCGGCACGGTCTACCCCCGCAAATACGGTGGCCATATGATCTGGCTTTTTGTCGTTCGTAGCGGCAATTTTAGCGCCCGGACGTGCATTGGCCGCCGCGCAACCACAAACCGAATTGACCACCAAAAGAGTGGTACCGCTCTTTACCAAAGCCGTGTCGACTTCTTCGGGCGTGCTCAATCCCTCAAAACCGTGGTCGGTGAGGTCCTTAGACATAGGTATTGTTAATTCAACAGGGTACATATCCTAATAATTTTTATGTTTTAAAGATTGGCCGATAAAGATAGCCAGTTCGCCAGAAAAGTGCCAAAAAAGGACACGCTTTTCGCAACTTTTGCCGTTAATTGTCAGTATTCAATGGGTGGCATTCTGGAGACGACAAGTATACAAGCGAAGGCCACGAAAAGTTGTTCCAAATCCGATTTTCAGTTATGAAGAATTCATTTGTGTGGGTAGCGATGTTGCTTTTCGCTGCCAGTTGTACCAACGACCAGTTGCCCGAGCCAATGCTGGCCGATTGCGGAGAAGGAGTTCCCACCTACGAAGTAGAAGTACGTCCGATTATCGAAGCGACTTGTGCGTATAGTGGTTGTCATTTGGGTTCCGCCCCCGGCATTTATGACAGTTACGAAGGATTACTACCGTCACTGGAGGACAATTCTTTTCGGGAACGGGTGATCTCACAGCGAGCGAACCCCACCGTCGGAATGCCCCCCAATTACGCGCCCGAAGGACGAGCTGAAGACCTGACGGAGGAAGAACTGAACATTATTGAGTGCTGGCTGGAAGCTGGCTACCCCGAGGAATAGAGCTTGTGGGTTGGAACAAGCTTGCAAACTTGAATACTGATATGAACCAAAGAACCTCTTTATTACTATTGATGGCCCTGATTTTCGCCGGTACGCTGGGGGCGCAAGACTACACTTACCGTACTTTCAAGGACACGCGCGTCATCAACTTACAGTCACCAGAAGTTTTACCTAAGCAACGCATGGACGTCCGTATCAGTCACCGCTTCGGCGATTTGGCTGGCGCAAATGGCGGTTGGGCTACCTTTTACGGCTTGGAAGTGGCTAGCGACGTAAGCATTGGCGCGGACTACGGCGTGACCGATCGACTCATGGTCGGCATCAACCGGACGAAAGGTGCGGGGAGTTCGGTGGAAGGCTTTCCTGGCCTACGGCAGTTGATCAATGGCTTATTCAAGTTTCAGTTGGCTCGACAGACAGAAAGTGGCGGTTCTCCGGTAACGGTAACGCTGG
>JBCDIR010000527.1:0-3255 GCA_038748735.1 Bacteroidota bacterium
CCGAAGGTCACCGCTTGGCTCTTCATCGGTGAATTTATCTTCACTTTGGCCATGGCGCTCAAATGCTACCCACTACAATCCGGTGGATTGCTGGCGATTCAGGCGCTCATTTTAGGGCTAACGACGCCGCACCAAGCGTATCACGAGATTGAGGCCAACCTGGAAGTGATCTTGCTACTGGTCTTTATGGTCGCGGGAATCTACTTTATGAAGCCGCTTTTGATGTATATTTTTAGTAAAGCGTTTACTAAAATTCGCTCCAAGCTGGTGCTGTCTTTACTGTTTGTCTTTCTGGCGGCAGTGTTGAGTGCCTTCCTGGATGCCCTGACCGTTACCGCTGTACTCATCAGTGTAGCGGTTGGTTTTTACGGAGTGTACCACAAGATTGCGTCCAGCGATCTGGACCTGGATAACAGCGGCGTACTGGACCGCGAAGAACTAAGCGGAGAAACGCTGGAGCAATTCCGCGACTTCCTGCGTAGCCTCGTCATGCACGGCGTGGTGGGTACGGCCCTAGGCGGCGTTTGCACGCTGGTGGGCGAACCGCAGAACCTCCTCATCGGCGAACGCTTGGGCTGGGATTTCATCGACTTTTTTGTCAAAATGGCCCCAATTACGATGCCCGTTCTGGTTTGTGGGCTAATCACTACCGTCATCTTAGAACTCACGGGTTGGTTCGGATACGGTGCAAAACTGCCCGAGGCAGCACGGCGCATCATCGAAAGTTACACTGAAGAAGAAGACGCCTCGCGGACCGACCAGCAAAAATATGGCTTAGTCGTTCAGGCTGTTTCGGCCGTTTTACTCATCATCGGACTGGCGCTCCACTTAGCTCCCGTAGGATTGATCGGACTGGGTTTGATCATCGTGCAAACGGCCTTCATGGGCATTACCGACGAACACTCGCTGGGACATGCCTTCGAAGAAGCACTCCCGTTTACGGGGCTTTTGGTGGTATTTTTCGTGATTGTAGCCATGATTCACGATCAGCACCTCTTCTCTCCGATCATTGAGTGGGCGCTGGCGCTTCCCGCTTCCCAGCAGCCGTCCATGTTCTACGTGGCCAACGGTATACTCTCAGCCATTAGTGATAACGTATTCGTGGCTACTGTCTACATCAACGAAGTACAAGCTGCCTTCAAAAACGGTGTTATCGACCGCGAGACCTACGAAACACTAGCCGTTGCCATCAATACGGGTACTAACTTGCCGAGTGTAGCTACGCCCAACGGCCAGGCGGCCTTCTTGTTCCTGTTGACGTCGGCACTGGCACCACTCATTAACCTCTCTTACCTAAAAATGGTTAAAATGGCTTTGCCGTATACCATCATCCTCGGTGGAGTAGGTTTATTGGGGGTAATGTATTTCTTGTCGTAAAAGAACGTGCCTCCTCCCAAACTTTCGTGCTAACGAAAAATCGGGAGGAGGCACGTGCGCAAACCATTAATATTGACGCACTTTCAGCGCTTGCTGCTACTTTTTTTGGTAGGAAGCATCATTCACAGTTGTAAATCGGACCGCAGCCCGCTGCTGCACGGCACCTGGCAAGCAGCGTCCCTCACGGAACAGGGAGATAGCCTCGCCGTTAATCTTGCCGATATTGGTTTTGTTTTTAAAGCGGACGGACGCTACGCTTACCGCAGCACCCTCGCTTATCAAGAAAGTGGCCACTACCGCTTAACGGGCAAATACCTTTACAGTCAGGATACTACCCAGCGCGACGCCGCCGAAAAAGCCGTAGAAGTCCTCCAACTCACCCCCGACAGCCTCCAACTCCGCATGCTCGACGCGGGGCAGGAAAGACGATTGCTGCTGCTCAAGCAGGAGTAGACATCAGTATTGCTTGCGAGAGTTTGCAATCTGCCTAGCCGAAACAAGTCCGGCAGATCTGAGCACCTTCTCACCACCCAACAAAACCTACTGCTTCATCACCCGCAGCGCCCGTTGCCCATTGCGCGTCTGGACCCGCAAATAATAAGCACCGGCCGGCAAGCGGTGTGTCTCAATTTGTACACGGTGACGGCCCGCAGGGAAAACTTGGTTGCTGATGACCCGCAGCTCACTACCGATAGCATCGAACAGGCTGATTTTGAGCCATTCACTTTCCGTCGTCATTTCCAAAGTAAAGGTATGGCTGAACGGGTTAGGATAGACCTGCGCATCCAAGCGCTCCGTGAGTGGGTCCTGGGTGGCTACGGCCGAACAATTGCGCAATAGCGGCAAGGGCGTAAAGTCTTCGTACAGCAAATCGCGCACCTGCTGTTCTTCCACCTCAAACCAGTCCATCAGTACGGAACCGTAAACCGAGCGGAAATCGTACTGCATCGGCACCCCTTCTTGGTGGTCTACATCGGTAGAAATTTCGGGATTATCTCCCAGAATGCCCGCCTCTACGCAGGAGCCAAAGAGCACCAGCGGAGCCGCCGTACCGTGGTCCGTGCTGAAACTGCCGTTAGAGCGAATGCGTCGCCCAAATTCCGAGTAGGTCATACCCAGTACCCGTTCTTCGAGCCCCATCAATTGCAGATCGTCCTGGAACGCGCAGATGGCATCACCCAGTGTTTTCAGCAGCGTAGCGTGCTCGCCCGTAGTCGAGTCGCCCTCTACCGTTTGGTCGGCGTGCGTGTCAAAACCGCCGAGACTGACGATGTAGATTTTGGTTTGCAAACCACCCGCAATCAGACGCGCTACGGTCCGCAGCTTGACGGCCAACTCGTTCGTATCATCGTATTTCGTGCTGAGGTTGGCCCCCATACCGTTGGCCGCTTCGATGACCTCGTTGTAGGCATTTGTCTGTTCAATGGTGTTGACCAAAAACGCTAAACGACCACCGTAGCAACCCGCCGCCAGTTCGTTATTCGCGGGCGTAGCTAGGGCGCTCAAATTTTCGGGATCGACGAGGGCGAGGCTAAAGTTGCCCCCCGTCCCCTGGCAGGTCTCGGACACGACCGAACCGATGGTTAAAGCCAGCGGGTCGGGACAATCGTCATTGGGGTACCCTTCCGGGAAACCGGGAAATTGGGTATCGAAGTAGCGGCCAATCCAACCGGTATCCAAGAATTCGTCCGCTTCCGAAGCCGAGTGCCAAATGTCCAACGAGCGGAAGTGGGAGCGGTTCTGATTGGGGTACCCCACACTCTGCACTACGTTTACCTTTCCGGCGTTGTATACCTCTTCCAACCCCGTCAGACTGGGGTGCAAGGCTACCGTATCGGTAATATTAAGGAAGCTGGATTCAGGTATAAAAATATTATC
>JBCDIR010000528.1:0-3250 GCA_038748735.1 Bacteroidota bacterium
ATGGGGATGTTTGACATCACGGGCGGGATACTCACGGCGGTGGGGGTACTTTTTGCGGGCTTTAGCACCCGTTCTAAGCGTAAAAAAATTGTGGATGGTTTTGAGCAAGAAGTCCAGCGGGGCCGCGACCGCCTCACGGGAGAAGTGACGAACACGCTGCGTACCTACATTCAACAACTGAAGCAACGCATTGACAATAATTTCCTCCGCCTGGACGAGCATCTGCAGCGGGAAGGGCAAGCATTGGAGCGTTTGCGTACGCAGTATCAAGAAATTGAACAGCGGTTAATAGGTGTAGAAGCAGCGCTTCCAAAATAAACATTACTCAACGTGCCACCGTAGGAAATAGTTTTCCATATTTCGTAGGTAGTGGTGACTTAACCAGTAACTCCTCCTCCGTGAACGGATGTACGAATCGCAGGGACTAAGCGTGTAAATAAATACCTTTTCCCCGCAGCACTAACCCAGCTTGACTATAATCTTTATCCCCAAGTATCGGGTGGCCGCTGCGGGCCAAGTGTTTACGTAATTGATGTCTGCGGCCCGTTTGGGGATACAGTTTCACCAGGTTCAGTTGGGTAAATCTCGCTGAAGCTACCGTGGCACAGCGTTCGTATTCCGACCGAGCTGCTTTACCGTCAATGGGACCGTCGAGCGTTCCCTTTTCTTCCATTTTTCCAATCGTAACGGCGTAATACGTTTTTTGAATTTCCTTTTGCTCGAACAACTGATTCAACTTCCGAATAGCACTACTCGTCTTGCCAATGAGCAGCACCCCCGTCGTACCGTAATCGAGTCGATGTACGGGTTGGGGTTGCGCCGCGTCCGTTAATGTACTTGGACGCAGGTACTGGGGTAAGGCGTTGGCTACCGTCCGAAAGGTATTCCCACTCACCACAACCCCAGCGGGTTTGTGAATGATGACTAGGTAGTCGTCCTCGTACAATACAGTAATGTCCAGGTACAACTTCTTCTTCAGTTCCGTAGTAGCGGGTCGGGTCAGCTGGATGCGTTCGCCGCCTCTGATTAGCGTAGCGGTGCTGGCTACTTGGCCATTCACGGTAATCCAGTTTTTCTTTAGTGCTTTCTTCAGCGCCGATTTGGTCCAGGCCCCCGGAAAGAGATTAACGCCGTATGCTTGTAAGCGGACGGGCTGCGACAACTCAGGGACGGTATGTGTTTCGGTGGTCGAAATTGTGCTTTTGCTTTTGGTATCGAGTTTGGAGTTCGTCAGAATAATTATTATTACCCTCTCTATTTTGCCAATCAATTCGTTTTCTTCCGCTAATCCAACGATTTGTCCTGGCTATATTTTTACAATTTTATCAATTGCTAAAGTAACGTTCTGTTCATTTTGGACTTCAACAAAATACACTCCAGATGGCAGATTAGACAGGTCTACCTTGCTTGTCTCACGCAGTTGCCAAATACTGATTTTCACACCAGCAGTGTTAAAGACTATGACTTTATCAGCAGTGCCTTTCGGTGTAATCTGGAAGAAACTACGAGTTGGATTAGGGTAAATCCTAATCGCTTCTTCCTCACTAGATTCCGGCAAGGTGGACGAAGTCAACGCCTCCAATCGATAAATAGCGACTCCGTACGGAGGGAGACTACCCGTCAGCATTCCCGTTTCGGAAAGGTCTAAATAATCGGGACGATAATCAAAAACCGGATCTTTGCTCCCCACGTCTAGGGCGGATAGATCAATACTGACCAGCTCGCTATTGACAGCCGAACCATTGAATGTAATGAGTAGCGTCTCCCCCGCCAACGTCCAAGTAGCGTAAGCGACGTAGCTACTCAGTTGAACCCGCTCGTAATCCCCAAAAAGGATAAAATCTTTCCATTCCGCACTAGTGATTTCCGTAGCGATTTGTTTGAGTTGCCCCCAGAGTTCGGGCTGCGTCACACTAATGGGTTCGTCTTGGTCATAATCTAAATAGGTATAATTGATGATGCCCCGTGCACCGCACACCAATGATAGGTACGTTTGACAATCAAAATGCGCGGCGCTAGGATAGGTTTCCTCCTCCCAGTTAAATAGCTGGTTATTGACCAGCGGGAAACCACCGTTCCTTTTGACCGTGTCACAAAACAGGCTATATCGAGTGTAAGCGGTAGACAAATCATCGGAGCCATTGCCCCAGGGGTAGCCCTGCATAGCCGTCAGTTCAGTCTGCTCGCTGAACGACTCCACTACTCCCAGCGCGTACATACTTTGGTACGTGACCCTGGTCGTATCTAGGGCGAGCGTCTGATTGCTTTGGTTCACCAACTGGCTCAGCGGAAAGTTATTCGCATCATCGAGAATATCCCAACCGATGGCGCTGTCAAACGCTTTGTGAAAATTCAGCCAGTACGCAAAATCCTCCGGAAAAAGGTTGTGCGGAACCAAATACACCATTGTTTTTAGCTCATTTTGCGCACACGTAGCGTAAAATGATTGATAGGTCGCTTCGTCCACGGCATTGGATTCGATCCATACCGTATTCATATCCGTTTGAACTATGCTGTCGGCTATTGCCAGGTAGTCCTCTTCGTCGTAGATGCCCTCCGTGTAAATGCCGAAAGGCAAAAACGGCTCATCATCCACTCGAAAAACGGATTCCACCAGCTCGCTTACTTGCGCATAAGTCACGCAACAGAAGAGCTGAGCGATTAAGAATACGGTATATCTATTCATACTGCAGGTTTATCAGACTAATTTTTCGTTCACGCGTGCTTTCCACTTTGGAAAACCGTCAATAATACTGGAGTTACTGCTTTCGTGATTTACTTTATTAAAAATAAAATCCGACGAAGTGGTACTGCTCAAAAAAGCTCTCCGTCCGTGATCCCGAATAAAGTTAACTTCCCGCTCTAGCAGCTTGAATTTCTCATCCAGTGGCATAGCGTGCTTCGCCATACTCCAAATGTAAGTAGCGTGCGAGTCGAGTAATTCCCACAAAAAATGGTCCATCTCTTCCCCGGCCACGGAGAACAAGAAGCCAAAATTCGGGCTGAGCGTGAAGCGCAGCCGACGATCTTTCTGCTGTAACTTACCAGATAAGTAGATCAACTGTTTCTTGTTGCGGATTTCTTTCAATTCCAGTATGTCGGCCAGCATATCCCGGTCACTTTTGCGAAAGGTGTTACCGAGTTGCTCTTCCGTCGTCTCGTCAAAATACTCTTCGGGTGTGAACAGGCTTTTATCAATGGCCTGAATTTTCGGTTTAAAAATAGCCTGTTTCAATTGCAATTTTTTCAC
>JBCDIR010000529.1:0-3249 GCA_038748735.1 Bacteroidota bacterium
AAACCATCGACGTAGATGAGCAAGTCAGCAATGTAAGTGCTAGCGACTATGACTCGCTTGTACTGCCCGGTGGCGTCATCAACCCGGATAAACTTCGGACGAACGATGATGCGCTGCAATTTATCCGCGATTTTTTTAGTCAGGGTAAGCCCGTTTCGGCCATTTGCCACGCTCCCCAGCTCCTCATTAACGCGGAGGTCATTGAAAACCGTAAGGTGACCAGCTACGCTTCTATCCGCAAGGATTTGGAGAACGCCGGTGCCGAGTGGGTCGACGAAGAAGTCGTCTGTGAAGACGGTCTAACGACCAGCCGCAAGCCGGATGATCTCCCCGCTTTCTGTGATAAGATGGTCGAGGAAATCCGGGAAGGTAAACACGAAGACCAAGTCGTTGATGCCTAGTACTTCCTCCGTACAAGATTTATCGTATACCCGCGTTCGTTACGGACGCGGGTTTCGCTATTTGGATGAAAGTGGTGAGCCTATTCGTGATACGAAAACACTACGACGAATCCGCAAGCTGGTCATTCCGCCCATGTGGAAACAGGTCTATATTTGCAGTTGCCCTAACGGTAAGGTACAAGCTACTGGACGGGATCTCAAACAACGTAAGCAGTACATTTACCACGCAGACTGGGAACAGCAGCGCCAAGCGGAGAAGTTTGCTAAGCTAGCGGGTTTCGGCAGGCAATTGCCCGCTTTTCGAGCCAAATGTACCCAGGCTGTGCAACAGCAAGGCTGGCCGCGCGAGAAAGTATTGTCGTTGATGATACTCATTCTCGACGAAACGGGGATACGGATTGGCAACCAACAATACGCGAACCGCAATGGCACCTACGGTCTCAGCACACTGCGTCGCAAACATTTGCAATTGGAAGATGAACAAACGCTCGTATTTTCTTACCGGGGAAAAAGCGGTAAAGACCGGGAAGTGACCATCGCGGACGAAACTCTGACGCATTTCATTCGTCGGGCGGCGGAACAACCCGGCTACGAAATTTTTCGCTACCGAGATGCTACTACGACCAAGTGGCAGGACGTAGACAGTGAAGAATTGAATGATTTTATTCACCAACAGCTCGGGCAGGAATACAGCAGCAAATACTTTCGCACGTGGGTCGCCGGGCGACTGGCGGTCGAGCTATACCCCACAGCCATTGAACAGACGAACGAGAATTCGCGTAAGCAACTTTTACCCACGCTAATCCGCTTGGTGGCGGATGAACTAGGAAACACACCCAGCGTTTGCCGCAATTATTATCTCCACCCTCGCCTGATTGAAGCCGTACGCCAACGCAAACTACCGCTCTTGCCCCCAGCGAGCAAGGTAGAAACGCAGCACGAAGCGGCGGAGAAAGTACTTTTATCCATTATTATGCAGGATCCGTTACCAGGTCCGGCCTAAGTTGTTTAATAGACTTGTCATAAAATAGAAAAGCCCATCCTGATGGGGATGAGCGATTCGTGCCTGTTAATAAGAAAGTGTTGTGTCGTGTTGTTCAAAGTGGGCGTTAGTACGCCGTGGGTAAGTGCTTAGGTAAAGCGCTAATTAGGTATGTGAAATCAGCGTAAATACATCAATGCCCGTCGTTGACCGTGCTTTCAATTTCTTCTTCGTCGAGCATGTCCTTCGTTGGCGGTACACCTGCACCGTTTTGGTTGTACAGTTCATCATCCAGATTTTCTGGATTGCGCTGTGGTCCGTCTTTGCTGGGGCGCTCGCTACTCAGGGTCGTATGGCGCTCGTGGGAAGGAGTAGTAGGACGCTCATCGTTTTTTGGCATTGTGCTGGTTTTTTGGGAATGGCTGAGGAGCCTGTTTACTCGTAGAACTAGCGTTGGTCGGGGCATGTTCGGTACTGGTAGAAAAAACGTTGGAAAAAGTTTTGATAACGTGTGCGATTACCTCCAAGTACGTATTTCAGAACAGGTTTGGACATGGGGCGGGATAGGCATATTGCTATTAACTTTAGTCCTTCTCTCCAGGTTTACAACCAGTAAAGACTCAATAGCATATAAGCATCTTGATTGAACAGCCGTCCCAGATTCAAATCACCGGCTGTTCCGCTGGGGGGCCTAAACCGCCTCAACCGCTGCAAACACATCCACCTGATTGCGCCGAATATCCTCCATCGTTTCCCGCTTGCGGACCAAATAAGCCTGCCCCTCGTGGATGAGTACCTCCGCCGGGCGGTAGCGGCTATTGTAGTTAGACGCCATAGAGAAGCAGTACGCCCCCGCATTGTGCAGACACAATACGTCGCCCTCACGTACCTCGTGCAAGCGACGGTTGACGCCGAAAGTGTCCGTCTCGCAGATGTAGCCAACAACATTGTAAATCCGCTGCTTCGCCGTGGGATTACTCAGGTTACTGATGTGGTGGTAGGAATCATACATCATGGGGCGGATGAGGTGGTTGAGACCCGAATCAACGCCAACGAAGGTACTGGCCGGGGTAGTTTTAACCACGTTACAACGCACCAAAAAGTGGCCCGCTTCACTCACCAGAAACTTACCTGGCTCAAAGAGCAACATCAGGTCGCGGCCGTATTCGGCACAAAAAGCATTAAAGCGCTCACTCACTCGGGCGCCTAGGTCTTCAATGTCCGTGGCAATGCCGCCGGGTTTGTACGGTACCTTAAAACCCGATCCAAAGTCGAGGTAGTCGAGATCGGGAAAAGAGCTGGCACAGTTCAACAGAATCTCCGTAGCTTGGAGGAAAGATTCTGCGTTCAGAATATCCGAACCCGTGTGCATGTGCAAGCCCTCAATTTTCAGCTGAAGCGCTTCCACTACCTTCAGAATATGCGGTAACTGGTGGATAGAAATCCCAAATTTAGAATCGATATGTCCCACCGATATTTTGGAATTGCCGCCCGCCATGATGTGAGGATTAATGCGAACACAGACCGGAACATCGGGAAACGCCTGCCCGAATTGCTCCAGTATGCTGATATTATCAATATTGATGCGCACGCCCCATTCGACGGCTTCCGCGATCTCTTCCATCGACACACAGTTCGGAGTATAAATGATGTCGCGGGGTTTAAACCCAACCTGCAAGCCCAACTCAACTTCCTGCACAGATACCGTATCCAGACCACTCCCCCACTCGCGCAGTAGGCGCATAATACTCAGATTCGTATTCGCTTTGCAAGCGTAATTAATTCGGAGTCGCTTGACGTCAAAAGCATTCGTCAGTCGCGCGTACTGGCGCTTGATAATAGCCCAGTCATACACGTACCGCGGGC
>JBCDIR010000530.1:0-3249 GCA_038748735.1 Bacteroidota bacterium
AGTGTTCAAAAAATACCGTATCCGACGGTAAGTAAACCGTATCGTACTGGACGCTGGTCACGTAACGCGTTTGCCACTCGGTTACGCGCTGCGGTAGGTAAACCGTATCGTATTTGATGATGAGTTGCGGGGAAGGAAGGGTGTTTTCAACGAACAGATTGGGTTCCCGTGGTGCCCACCACCAACCCAGTCCGAAGGCCAGTAAGCAAGCCGCTGCTGTTGCTGCCGCGGCCCAAATACGCCGAATGATAAGGGTTCGTTTTGTGGCGACCACCCGGCGCAGCCCCGTCTGTAAGTCGGAGGGCGGTGGTGGCGTCTGGGCTAACGTCTGCCGGCTAGCGGTCAAGATCAACCGCAGCTGTTCGTATTCTTCGGCGGTCATTTCTGCTAATACTCGTAGTTGATCTTCGGAACGAAGTTCCTCAAAATCGTAGTGTAAAAGCAGTTCTTCCAATTGTTCGTAAGCGTCCATGGTTACGTGTTTTTGATGCGGGCTAGCTGGTTGGCCAGGTAGCGGGTAGCGTAGTACAAGCGCGACTTGACGGTTCCTTCCGGAATACCAAGTATAGCACTAATTTCGGGAATGCGCCGGTCTTCTTGGTGACGGAGCAGAAAACACTGGCGGTGATCGGGAGAGAGCTGTTGCAAGGCTTTTTGCAATTGCTCGTTCCAGTACGGTTGATCCAATTGCTGGTGGGTGAGTTCCGTTGTCGGGTGGTCGCGGGGGAGTTTCTGTTGGTTGCGCTGCAAGCGTTCGAGGCGGCGGTATTCGTTCTTGACGAGATTAGCGGCCAGGGTAAATAACCAAGTACTAAAGCTGCGCTTGCTGTCGTAGCGCTGCTGGTTTTCAATGAGTTTGAGGAAGAGTTGCTGCGTAAAGTCGCGGGCTTTTTCCTTATCCTGAGACAGCATTCGCCAAAAATACCCGTACAGCCGTGCCCCGTACCGTTGGTACAGGGCATCGAAGGCTGCGGTATCGCCTTTTTGCAAGCGAACCATTAATAACGAGTCGGGTAGTTCTGCGAGCGGCTGCGCCATAAATTATTCTTCGATCACGTCCATAAAAATACGAAACCCGACGGCAGGACTGGGGAGTTCAACGTCCTGGGTGGTGTCAATCTGCATCAGGTGAGCGGGGTCCAGCCAACTGCCGCCTTTGGCCTGTTGGCCGCCCGCTAGCAGTTCGGCGGCGTTGCCGGCCATGTTGTAGAAGCCGTTATCATTCATAAAATAAGCATCGACCAGTACGGGGAAGTACCCACCATCTTCGCCGGGAGATTCCTCGCCCGCGGCGGGCATGGGTAAGGTTCTGTCGTAAAATTCGTGGAAGAGGTGCGGGTTGAAGTTAGATAAATAACATCCCTTGGCATTCCTAATGTAAGGTCCACCCCAGGGGTAGGGCCCCGAACGGCCACGGGCGGCGGCGACCCATTCTTCCGCCGTCGGTAAGCGAAAACGCACTTGCTGAAATTGCTTTTTACGATGGTCAGACTGGTTATACTGTTCCGTCATCCACTCACAAAAGGCTTCCGCCGCCGCGTGACTGATGTTGACGACGGGCGCCTGGTCATCTTCGGGGGAACAATTTTTCTGGAGTATGCTTAACGATAAATCCTGGTACGCTTCCGGTAATAAGCTCCGCCAGTCGACTTGATTCGGCGTCAGCCCAGCGGCCAATTCTTCTTTACCTTGGGTGTACAAATCCGCTAAAAAAGTAGCAAACAAGGTCCGCGTGACCTCCGTAGCGTGAGCGTACACCCCTTCTTTGACGGGGAGTAACTCCTTGTCTAATTTTCGGAAATTAATGGGGGCTACCGTATTGTCCCGCAGATCGGGCTGCGCGAAAAGGTGCGTAACGTAATCGTTGCGGTCGGCACGGTCAGCGATGGTGTACGCCAGTTCCTTCATCTCCGTAGCCTTAGCGTTCTTGCCCGTTTTAAGGTACCAATCGTGGAGCATGGTGAGGGCCGGGAGGTAGTTCAGATTGAGGTAGTTGACCATCGCCTCCTGCTGGTCGTAGGTGAGATCGTAGCGCAGATCATCGAGGACGAAGCGCTCTTCCACATTACGCGCTAGTGTCGGGAGGTTATTAAGGGGTTGTTCCGAAAAAACGAAAGCCAAGCCCGTGAGGAACAGCTGCTCGGCTAGGCGGTCTTCCTGCGCGCGCGAGGCCGTAATGCCGAGGTGTACAAACCGCCCCGTCTGGGTGGCCAACTGCTGCACAACGGTAGTTAATTGCTGGCTAAAATCTTGATCGGCAGGCAGCTCCAAATCCGTAAGACCGATGCTGGCCAGGGCTGTCTTGCGGTAATCCGCATCGTAGAGTAGCAGGTGAATATTGAAAACATCGACGTCCGTGCGAATACCCTTAGTCGCTTGGAGCATCCACGCCGGATAGGTGTCATTATCCCCAAATGTGAGGAGAATAGCGTCCGGCGCGACGGACTGGAGTACGTTATAATTCCAGTCGATAATTCCTTTAACGTACCAATTGGAGCGGTGAAGTTTTTGGGCCGCTTCCGCTACGCCTGCTTCGTCACCAGTAACTTTATAGTAATGAAGTAAGTTGTGGAAGATAATGACGCGCTCGGGGTCAATGGCGTAGGCTTCGAGCATCAGATCGTAGCGTTTCGCCTCAAAGGGACTATCGGCAAAAAGGAGGTACTTCGCCTCAAAGGAATCAGGAAAGGCGGCCGCCGCTTGCTGAACCAAGGCCGTGACGTCGTAAACGCGCTGGCCGTTGAGCGTATTGTAGTTGCGGGCGGCGCGGTAGTAGTTGTGCCAATCGTCGGGGGCGGCGTCGGGTCCTTCGCAGATGGCTTTCCACAGTTCGACTTGCGTTTGGTAATACAATTGGGTGTGGATAGCGTGGGAAAGCGGAAGAATTTTTTCGGCTTGTTGCGCGGAGAGTAAGCAAGTACCGCTCATTAAAAATAATAAACAAAGGTGACGAATCATGGTCGAGCTGATTTTTGGTGAGGAATACACCGCAGGCTAAGCGTCGTTCAAGTCAAATGGTAAGTTTACAGAAAATCAGGTGCCTCCTAAGATATATTTTATTCTAGCGGTGGGAATTATACTACTGGACATGGTCCTCTTCTGAGAGAATCAGACTGGCGGCCACGCTGTGGCGCTGTACATGTTCCCAATGACCTCAATAAGCAGATTGCTCCGCCGGAGCATTTTTTGTTCTTCTTATCCAGTAGTATGATTGATTCAGTCCAAAACACTTCAATACATAGATTTTCA
>JBCDIR010000531.1:0-3238 GCA_038748735.1 Bacteroidota bacterium
AAGTATTGGCTTTCGTGGCGTGCGTAGTAGCTGATTTTACCCTCACCAAACTCGTAGTTGATGTCCTTTGGCACGACGAAAGAAAACTCAAACTCACCGTTCGTTACCGTTGCTTTACCGCGGAACAGCACGTTCTTTTGCAGCAGAACTGTCTGAATGGGGCTGCGGTCGTCGTTACCCAGCGTACTAGCCGAGATGCGCTTATCAAAAACCGTTGGAAAGACGAGACCATTGAAGTTCTCCAGGCGCTGACCGTTGAGGTCTTCCACCTGACCCCGGATGACCACTTTTTCCAGTGCGCTAATGGTATCTAAAACGGTAGCGGAAACGGCTTGCCCGTTGATACTCGTTGTGCTCACTTGCATGGTGGGCAAGGCGATGCGCTGGGCCGGATCACCGAGTAGCGTAAACTTGCGTTCGTTATCGTAGCCCGTAGCCGTAGGGTTACTATTTTCGTTTTTAGCAATGCGAATGACGTCCCCCAAAGTGGGCCACTTACCCTGGCTGTTCTGGTTGAGGATTGCCTCAATGGAGGAATCCGTCAACTGCTTGTTTTGCGTAGCGTAAACGGGCCGCGTCGTTGTCAATAAGCCGATAGCCCCGCCGTTAGGGTTGAGGATCAACTCTTCCCCCGCCGAGGTAAAGATGCTATTGTCGTAATCACCAAACGTGCAGGTGGCCGTAAGGAAAACGGCGAGACGATCCTCGTTTTCCCAGTTCTGAATTTGCGGAATAGTCAGTACCCGTTCCTGCCCCCAACCCCGTGGTCCACCGTGGCCCAGGTAACACGCCAGGGCTACTCCTTTGCCGATGGTGCGGTCCAGTCCTTCTTCTACGTCGGGGAAGCGGTCACCCGCGGGCGTAGACTCCTGCGGAAAGAGGTCAAAGTGGAGCTTGGTTAAGTTAATATTAGGATTCAAATCCAAGGCCAGCTCCGCCACGGCGTCTGCGTCGCGGCTGTGTGGACCACCGTCCTCGTCATCGCCCAAAAAGAGCATATCGTTGCGCCAACTGGCCAAATAGTCGGGGTCCGTATCATAATTGATGATTTTATCGACCATTGCGTCAAGCTGCGTGACGTTCGCAGCCGGCAGACGCCCCACGCCAATACTCAGGTCGTTCGCCAATGGATGAGCAGGTAAATCCGAAACAAAAATACCGAAGTAGTCATCCGAAGGATAGGCGTCGATTTCGTGGTTCCCCCCCCACTGAAAAGTAGGTAGGAAGTCGTTCCCAAAATCGTAAATATCCCGCGAATCAAAGGAACCATCCCCTACGAGCAACAAGTAACGTAGCGAGCCGTCCCGCTCAAATATGTCCTTGGCAAAGTCCCGAATCGCCGTCGGGCTGTAGCGGCCACTCGAATATTCATTATAGACTTGTGTACTCGGTACTGCATGTACGCTCAGATTGCTGTGCGTTTCCCGGTGAGCTTGCAGCCGTAAGGCCGCCGCTTCAAAATCGGGATGATAAACGATAATCATATCCGCAGTGGGTAGATTGTGTAAGTTCTGGGCTAGCACCCTTCCTACTGCTGCTGCTTCCAGGAAACTACCGTTGGTATCGAAAGCAATAAACTCCCGCAAAAAATCACTGGTAGCCGCACCAAACGAAAACGTGCTACCCGTCAAGTTTCCTTCCTGCTGGCGTACTTCCAGCGGATTAGTCACGTCCCACACCTCAACGCTACTGGTGATACCATCTAGTGTAAAAGTAGTGCTTGCATTGGCCAAAGAACGTGTATCACGGAAGCGTAGCGGGCTATCGCCCAGGGTTAAGCGCTGCCGTGCTCGTAGCTGGATGAAATCTAACCACCCCGAACTCTGCTCCGCACCACCGGGGTGAGGATAACGCAATTTAAGACTGACGTTTTCGTCCGTCAGATTTACTTGTTCGCGGATGGTAGCAGTGGGAGCCAAATTGAAGTTGATTTCTGATGAACTCCCAATCGGTACCGAACCCGCTTGCGAACTGGTGAGCGTTTGTCCCGCGATGTCAAAGAAAAAGCGGGGGCGTACCGCAGCTCGCAGCGCCATTTCGGCGGTTATCCAAACGGGCTCGTTAGTGACTAAACCCGGAATAGTAAATAGGTTGTTGTAGTCTTTTTCGCGTGCAAACTTGAAGAAGTCACCGTACCACGTTTGTCCGGTTCCCGTTCCCAAGTTTTCAATCTCGTGCATGACGTTGACTAGTTCCTCCTCAAAGCGGAACAGACCATCGAAGGTATTCGTAGTCGCAGCCGTATTATCCAGACTCAGGCGAGTACCGATTCGCAAGCCATTACCGCTAGCGCCAGTTTTGATAAAATAAAAATTTTGGTACGTAAACGGGTTGACCTGCTCATCGAAGCGATCGGCATCTGCATCGTACTCCCACTTATTGGCGCCTTCGGCGTAGAAAAGTATATAATCATCGCCGTCAAAACTACCGTCTCCCTCTCCGACAATACGGATCGCGTTTTCTGCTAAATCTTCTATCCTTTCAGCACTATTATCAAAAGGCACCAAGCCCCCTCCGTTCCCGTACAGCCGGATACTTCTGGGATCCACATCATCTAAGTCGCTGATACCAAGCGTATTTTTCAGAAAGTCGTACGATAAACGGTGGATACCCGTTTCGTTGATGGCAATCTTGTACACACTTCCATCGCTAAGTACCGAATTAAAGGGTTCTCCACCCCGAGCAAGTGCTTGCGTATTGGGCAACTGATTGATGGTCAGCGCTAGTGAGAGCACCTTTTGATAAGTCGTTCCCTGACGAACAATGGGCGTAAAAGCCACCTTGCCGTAGTAGCCACCGGCTTCCCGTACCACCTGGGTACTGAATTGCAAATCCTCCCTCAACAAGTCATCCTCCCGAGCGTAGGTCTTGTCCAGCGGGGCGTAACTGACGCTGCTAGCGGCCACCTGCAAGCGTCCCGGACCGCTTAACGGAAAACGGTATACCCAAGTGGGGTGAGATGGCGTCTGTCCACTGAACTTGGCCCCCGCAAAAGACCATTTTTCCGTGCGTACGTCTCCTAAGTAAATCACTTCCGGACTGTCCGTCCACTCAAAAGTGGGCCGAACCACCGTTTGAGCGGTAGTAGCTGTCGTGACGAAAACGGCGATAGCTAAGGTGGTTAAGAGGAGGAGTAGTTTCTTCATAGTCGATTCAAATGAGAAGATAAAGGTAGCAGGAGCAATGTATATTCCCAAAAACGTAAACCTCTTAAAGCTATTTTTAGTTAACAAAAAAG
>JBCDIR010000532.1:0-3232 GCA_038748735.1 Bacteroidota bacterium
ATACCCGGCTACCACGGGCTGCTAGTCCACGGTTGCGACCTTTCTGCTGTTTGCGATACTTCGTTCTTTTTGGCTGTAACATTGAACTATTTTTTTGTGCCGATTTTCCGCTAAAAAAGGCTGTTTTCACCTCTCAGTACCGGGCGGCAAAAAAGCCGTATGCCCAGGGCTTCCGAAAAAGCGAATGCAAAGGTACGGCTAATTTTCGATATTCTATAATCGTAACGAACACAAAACCAGCGCCTCGTGTCCGTTTTGTTCGACCAGCGCAGGATCACACCTGATAGTCTTAATTTTCCTTGTTAATTGGGAAAAACCAGGGAATTTTTGCGGGAGATTGCTGTTACCACCCAACAGAAATTTTTTCTGGCTTTTTGGTAGAGGAATCAGGACCATCTTAGCTACGCTAAGATTTTAGTAGCAGGTAGTAGGACCTGTCCTCCTACCTGCTACCAAGAACCACGCTTTGGCGTGGTGAGTCCTGTATCCACTATCCGCGGTTACGGCCACCCCGACGGTCGCCACCACGGCCTCCGCGACGGTCACCTCCACGGCCTCCACGGCGATCTCCACCGCGGCCTCCACGACGATCATTGCCACCACCTTTGCTAGACAATCCAGCGTTGGGGTTCAAATCGCGCTTGCCGAGTACTTCACCTTTACAGATCCATACCTTGACACCGATGATACCGTAAACGGTTAGGGCCTCCTTGAGGGAGTAGTCGATATCAGCACGGAAAGTGTGCAATGGCGTACGGCCTTCTTTGTACTCTTCGGTACGGCTCATGTCCGCGCCGTTCAAACGACCGGAGATGCGTACTTTGATACCTTCGGCACCGACCCGCATCGTGTTTTGAATCGCCATTTTGATGGCACGACGGTAGTTGATCCGAGCTTCCAACTGCTTGGCAATGGATTCGGCTACAATGTTCGCGTCCAGTTCTGGCTTACGAATTTCGATGATGTTGATTTGGACATCCTTACCCGTCAACTTCTTAAGCTCTTCGCGGATACGATCAACCTCAGAACCACCCTTACCGATAATGATACCGGGGCGGGAAGTGTGAATCGTTACCGTGATACGCTTCAGCGTACGCTCAATGATGACGCGGGCAATACCGCCCTTGTGGATACGTGCGTTGAGGTACGTGCGAATTTTCTCGTCACCTACCACACCGTCCGCGTAAGCCTTTTTGTCGGCAAACCAGTTGGAGTCCCAACCGCGAACAATGCCAAGGCGATTTCCAATCGGATTAGTCTTCTGACCCATAGTTAATATTTGTTAGTACTGACTCCAAAATAATCGCTCTCCTTAATTTCACCGAATCTTACTGTGACGCTTCTTATCAGTCGCTTACTCAGCAAGATTAGGCGAAAATCGAGCGCTTATTTTTTCGCCAATAGTAAACCTACTCTTCCTCTCCGTATTCGGAATCGAGTGGCTTGCGGTTTTCAACAATTAGTGTAACGTGGTTGCTGCGCTTGCGGATGCGGTGCGCGCGACCATGTGGTGCCGGACGGAACCGACGCAACATACCTGCTTCGTTAGAAAAGGCGGTCTTGACGTACAGTTCGTAGTCGTCCGCACTTTCTTCGCCTTCCAGCTTGTATTCCCAGTTGGCGATAGCCGAAAGAAGGCACTTTTCAAGCCAGCGAGCGGCTTCTTGGGTGCTGTAACGCAGGATGTCGAGCGCTTCGGTCACGTTCTTCCCGCGAATGTTATCCACGATCAACCGCATCTTGCGTGCTGACATCGGGACACTTTTGAGTTTAGCTACTGCTTCCATTACAGTGTGTTATATGGAAAGATGGTCTCGAATGACGGGACGTTAATAGAGAGTTTTCACCGACTATTCAGGTCTCGGCTCTTATAGTTCAAGAACGCGAGTCGCGTCTTTCCACTGGTTAATTATCGTAATGCTTACGAGTTTTGTAGTCTCTGGGCGCTAGGGAGGCACTTTGCTTTTATATTTCACTCTTTTAAGTAGTGAGGTGGTGAGATGGTGAGTGGTGATTTTGAGGTATCTGAAAACCCTCTCTCTACTCTCTACCAAAGCAAGGCGTAAGCCGAAGCGCGTCTCACTACTTTCTATTACCGCCGTGCCCCTTGAAGCTACGCGTTGGCGCAAATTCTCCGAGCTTATGGCCGACCATATTTTCCGTTACGTAAACGGGAACGTGGGTTTTGCCATTGTGAACAGCGATGGTCTCTCCTACCATATCCGGGATAATCATAGAAGAGCGGGACCAAGTTTTGATCACCGATTTTTTATTTGACGCCTTAGCGATTTCCACTTTTTTTAGCAATTTGTGGAATACGTAAGGTCCTTTGCGAATTGATCTAGCCATTACTTCTTGCCTTTACGCTTGGTGATAATCAGTTTCGTAGAGTGCTTCTTATTGTTACGCGTCTTCTGACCCTTAGCCATAATACCCGTACGGGAACGTGGGTGTCCACCGGAAGCGCGGCCTTCGCCACCACCCATCGGGTGATCGACCGGGTTCATCGCTACACCACGTACACGTGGACGGCGGCCCAACCAGCGCTTGCGACCCGCTTTACCCAGTACTTCCAGACCGTGATCTGGATTGGAGGTAGAGCCGATAGTTGCGCGGCAAGTCAGAAGAATACGGCGAACTTCACCAGAAGGTAACTTCACCGATGCGTAGCGGCCTTCCCGGCCCATCAAGGTAGCGTTGGTACCCGCAGAACGGGCCAAAGCAGCTCCTTTACCGGGCTGTAATTCGATAGCGTGAATGCTAGAACCCAGTGGAATATCGCTTAAAAACAAGGTGTTTCCTACGGTAGGTGCGGCCCCCTTGCCGGAAACGATCTGATCGCCTACGGTCAGGCCCTGAGGAGCGAGAATGTAGGTTTTCGTGCCGTCGGCATATTCGGTCAAAGCGATGAACGCCGTACGGTTCGGATCGTACTCGATGGTTTTCACCGTCGCTACTTGACCGTCGCGGTTACGCTTGAAGTCCATGATACGGTAGCGGCGCTTGTGTCCACCACCACGCTGACGTACGGTCATTTTACCCGTACCGTTACGGCCACCCGACTTCTTGAGCGGGGCCAACAGCGATTTTTCTGGTTTGTCACCGCTTAACTCCTCAAATTTGTTACTCACACGAGTACGCAAACCGGGCGTTAACGGGCGATACTTTTTTACTGGCATGACTGCTAGTACTTTTTAGTGCTGGTTGAAAAATAAATTTTTCAACCAGGCAT
>JBCDIR010000533.1:0-3223 GCA_038748735.1 Bacteroidota bacterium
CAATCCCACGCCCAGCGAAGCAGCTCGGTTGTTATCAAATGCCTTGTTGGGCCAAGCCGATAAATCTTGCCGATAAAAAACGTTGGCCGCCCAGTGTCGGTTAAATTGATAAGTAGCTTGCGCCGTACCCGCCCATTGCCAGCGCACCGCCTCCCAAGGGGTGGGACCCACAAACGTATTGCGAAGTTCGTCAAAGTTCAGTAAGCCAACTTCCTGCGTGTAAAAATCAATCTCTTGGTCTGTATTTTGGGTCTCATCCAATCCAAGTGCTTCGCTAGGAGGCTGGAGTTGGAAAGCTCCACGCTGATAATACGCTGCGGCTATCCCTACCCCTAACTGCCAACGGCTACCGAAGCGGTACCGATAGGACAATTGTACTTGGTAACGCGTAAATGAAAGCGGTACGCTCACATTGCTGGGCAGGCTATAGCTAGGATCATAATTGCTACCCGATTGAAAACCTGGACCTCTGCTGATGAGGTCGTTATCATCCTGCGAAAAAATCGCTAAGCTACGTTGGAATCCTAACCCCAGATCAAGCACGGACCTGCGACTCAGTTCGTATTCCAAACCAACACCAGCGCCCCAACTACCAAGGGGCTGAGACAACTCGTGCGCACCGAGTACCTCCGCATACGGACGGAATTTGCCCGTACTGGCTGGGGTAGCAGTAATTGGGTTAATTAGCGGACTGCTTGTCGCTGCCGCAGATTCTACCGTGCTTAAGAGCGTCGCTACGGGAGAAGTAACGTTCGCAAGGTCCAGTTTTTGGGGAATTGGGTTACTCGTTTCCTGCGCAGGGAAGCGACGGTTTACGCTTGCTTGTGGAATGACGGTTGACGGTGCTACTTCGTCAGCTATTACTTCCTTGACGATCGCTTTTTCCAGCCTATTATTTTCCGCTAAGCGACTAATGTCTTGCGGTGGTGTCGGCGTGAGCGGTGACGTACCACTCGTATTAGCCATGCCATTATCCTGAATGCTACTTGTGGCAACACTGCGTTGGTCGGTATTCCCTTCGTTCCGCTCTTCTTTCGTCACGAACGCTTGGGTAGGAGTGGGGGTACGCTCGTCGTTGTCGGCAGTGGCCAGCGTGCTAGCGGGTGTGGTGGCAGCTACAGCTTCCGTGACTGCGACCTGCGGTGGAGTCAATTGCGCCGTTTCCTGCGCCGTAGGTAGGTTGAAGTAGCACCAACTAGCAACTAGGCCGATGGGCAGTAGTAGCAACAGCCACGGGAACCACCGTCGCTTCTGGGGCATTTCGGCCTTCAAGCGTTGCTCCATATCCGCCCAAGCACGGTCCACCAGGCGGGTATCTACCGTTGGTTGACCTTTATCTTGCATAACGCTGTTCCTTATTTTGTTCTTGTTTCACGAGTTCCTTCAATTTCTTGCGGGCATTTGAAAGGTGCCACTTGGAAGTGCCATCGCTAATACCCAATCGCTTACTAATGTCTACGTGCGTGTACCCTTCTACGGCAAACAGCCAAAACACCTCGCGGGTAGCTTTCGGGAGTTTGTCGACTAGGGAAATAATGTCGTCAAAATAGAGTTTTTCCAGGGGGGTCGAACTGGTGGGTCCGTCCCAATCCTCGATTTCTAAAAACCGGACTTTTCGGTTCTGTTTGCGGTAATGATCTGCCATGCTGTGGAAGATCAAGCGCCGTATCCAACCTTCCAGCGAACCTTTGAAACCAAACGTATGCAGTTTGGTGAAAACGCGCATAAATCCCGTATTGAGAATTTCCACCGCCTCGTCTTCACTTTTGGTGTGGCGACGGCACATACGGAACATGGTCGGAAAAAATTTCCGGTACAGCGCCTCCTGGCAGCGGCGGTCGTTTTTCAGGCAGCCCGCTACTAGCTCTTTTTCAGTAGGTGGTTTAGTTTTTCCGAACATTTATTAAAAGGTCACACTGATATTCATCATAATCCGACGATACCATAAGTCACGGTAAATTATGTTGCCACTGAATGGCTCTTCGGTCACGTAGTACGCCTTCTGCATCCGCATGCCTAAGCCCATCATGAAGTTAGCCTTCTCCGCTCCGCCCAGGCGCAGCCCTACTTCGGGATTGAACATGATGCCGCCGTCGGCCTGTATCACCCCTTGTTCCCGGCGCAGGAGGGCGAATCCGTAACCCGCGTTGGCCGCTACGTAGGGCGAGACGTTCTTTTGGTTCAAAAAACCCCGATAATGGACGAACGGCGTCAGGATGGACTCTCCATCTTCGAGGTCGTAAGCGTCGTAACTCAGTCCCAGACCCACGCCTACCATCCGACTAAATTGCTGCCCGTAGATATGCTGCAAATTGAAGCCAACGGAATTGCGGGTGGTAGTGGGCTGAGGAAAGAAAACGGGGTCCGGAGCGACCAAATTCTCCCGGCGACCAAACGAAAACGAGAAGCTCGTCGTATGGAAGCGCCCAGTTTCCCGAAAGGCGTAGGCCGGCTTTACCCGCGGTTGTTTTTGCTGAACGCGCCACTCTTCCAAGCGCAGCCGACGCGCACGACGCCGGGAATCCGCATCACTGCGAACCTTAATCGGAGTAGGTTGCGGGGCCGTTATTTTTTCAATTTCGTCAGTCTCAAAAGTTAATTCTCGACCGTTTTCTAAGCGCAACTTTATGGCATTATCTTGGTCATAATCCACAATGACGCCACGGTGCGTCGTACCGTTTTTGAGTTCTACCTGGCTCAGCACGGGTTCCTGGATGGCACTTTCCGTACGGGAAGCGGCTCCGCCCTGTTCTATTTTGACCACGGCCTCAATTGGGTAAGTTACCACTTGGCCCGAACCTTCCTTACTCAGTTTGACGTACGCATCGGGTTTGTACTCGACAATTATGCCTTTTACTTGCAGTCCGCTCTGCAAGTACACTATGTCTAGTGGCGTGTCCTGCGCACACAATACGGTGGTACTGAATAGTAGAAAAACAAGCAAAGAAAGCTGACGTATTACGTTTTGCATGATAGATGGTGTTATGTTCTACTACAAGATGAGCATTCTCGCGGACTTCTTCAACAAGTTCTCTGCATTTTTATTTGCAATAGGTAACTATTTGGGCATGGTTATCAGGATAATCTGGAACCAACGATTTCGCTTCGCGGCTACTTCGTGGTTTCAGTTCGTTTTTTAGTGAAGGCATTAGACTGATGGCAAAATCAGGCTAATGACAAGCTAAAAAAGGAACTCCAAATGAAAAATCGCTATTCCTGGCTC
>JBCDIR010000534.1:0-3219 GCA_038748735.1 Bacteroidota bacterium
ACGATAAGTCGAGCCGATACGATGTCACAATAACATATTTAAAAATAATTTATATCATTACAATGCTAATATATTTGCTGAAATTGCAGGAAGAAACAAAACAGACGAGAACAGTTTACGCAGTGAATGTTCTCGTACCGTTAACATACAATACCGTGTTATCTGCCAAAATATAAAAGGCGGACGTATCACATGAAAATCTTTCAACATGCCTTCAGGGATTCCTTGAAGGCATTTTTTATGGTGTACTCACCGAAACGGGCAGAACTTTTCCATTGAAGATTCGGTGCCCGTTCAGTAGAAACCACACTACTTGTGCGCCCATTTCTGCGCTACTGACGGGGGCTTCAAAGCCTGGAAAAGCGGCCGTCAGCATTTCCGTTTGTACCGCACCCAGCGCTAGACAGTTGACCCGGTGCCCCCTGTCTTTCCATTCTTCGGCTAGGCATTCCGTTAGGTTCGCTAAAGCGGCCTTACTAGCCGAGTAAGCGCTCAGACCCGGAAATTTACTACTCCCCTGAAAGCCTCCCATACTACCGATGTTAAGGATGTGGGCTTGTACTAGATACGGAGCAATCGTTTGTAACAGCTCCACTACCCCGAATAAATTCGTAGCAAAGAGCCGTTGCCAATCGGCCGCCGTCAAGTCCTCGAAGGGCTTATTGATGAGTAGACCAGCGTTGTTGACTAGGCCGTGAATTTGGCCCAGCGGCTCGATGGCCGCTAGTAGTGCGGTTCGGTCTAACTGGGTCAAGTCAGCCGCTAAGTAGCTGAGGTTGCGATGACCGTAGCGTTCGGCAGCCGTATCTACTAGCGTTTGGAGTCGTGCCTCGTTGCGGCTAATGGCTAAAATCTGGTGCTCCGGATACGCTGCCAGCTCAAGCGCCGTATCATAGCCGATCCCTCGACTGGTACCGGTGAGGATAAAGTTCATCTGATTAAAGTGCTCGTGGTCGAATGGTAATGGTTTCAAAATCAGCTCGTCCGGGATAGTTAACGATACGCCAGACTTCGTTGGCCACCTGTTCGGGGGTGAGCAGGGTTTCCGGATCAACGGCCACCCCGTCCCAAGAACTGGTGAGCGTGGCACCGGGTCGAATCAGCGTAGTAGCTACGTCAAGGGGTTGTAATTCCTTGCGGATTTGCTGGTGCCAAGCTTCTAGCAATTGCTTACTCAGCACGTACGCAGACATCGGTGCGGGCCAGTCGGTAGTCGATACCGAGCCGATGGTAAACATATGGCTCCCGGGCGTAGCTGTTAACAGCGGCAACAAGGCACGCGTGAGATAGTGGGCACTCAAAGCGTTGACCGCGATAAAATTCCGCAGGGTGGCTCCGTCTGCTTCGATCAATTTACCCATCTCAAACTGGGCTACGTTGTGTACCACTACTTGAACTTGCTTGGTCCGCTGCTGTACGTCGCGCACCCAATCTTGAACGACGCCCTGGTCACTAACGTCACCCTGAAAAAGCGACAACTGTCCCGGATACTGCCGGCCCTCCCAAATGACTTGCAGGGTGTCTAAGTCTTTTTCCGTACGGGCAGCCCCCCAGACATTCCAGCCGTCCTCACCAAAAACTTCGGCCAGTGATTTCCCAATTCCACGGCCAATACCGCTGATGATGATGTGTCGTTCTTTATTCATGCACAATTATTTCAACATGATTTGCTAACGCCAGACAACAAGCCTTGGTTCTTTGCTGTTTGAACAAAAGTGGTTACGGGATTTGATCTCGAAAGGGCAAAATAGCGTTTATTAGAAGTGTTTTGTCTAATTTTGGCCGCCAATTCCCCAATTCGGATGATTATAAACAACTTCTTGGCACACGTCGGTCGGTACTTTCAGCTTTTAGGCACTGCCATTGCACGCCCGGAAAAAGCTTCGATGTACTACCGGGAGACCATGCGCCAAATGACAGATATTGGCGTAGGTTCTCTACTGATCGTTATTCTGATCGCGGTTTTTATCGGTGCAGTGACGGCAGTGCAGTTTGCCTACCAACTGGGCGACAGCTTTGTACCCCGCTACTACATCGGTTACATCGTACGTGATACGACTATTATCGAATTAGCACCAACGGTAACCTGCTTAGTTTTGGCGGGTAAAGTAGGGTCCAACTTAGCCGCTGAAATTGGGGGGATGCGCCAAAAGGAGCACATCGACGCCATGGAAATCATGGGGGTCAATACCGCGGCCTACCTCGTAATGCCCAAGATCATTGCCGCGCTCTTCATGGTACCCATGCTCGTAGCTATTGCGGCGTTTTTGGGCGTTTTCGGTGGCTACATTGCTACGGTTCCCTTCGGGATGATTTCGCACGCAGAGTACGAATTGGGCGTCCGTTCGTTTTTCATTCCCTACAATATCACCCTGATGTTTATCAAGTCGGTAGTGTTTGGGTTCATCCTCACTTCGGTACCTTGCTACCAGGGATACTACGTAGGTCAGGGCAGTATTGAATTGGGTAAGGCCAGCACGAATGCCGTCGTTTTCAGTGATGTCCTCATCCTGCTATTTGACTACCTCATTGCCGTTGTCTTCACCTAATCTTATCTAATGATCCGCACAGAAAAGCTCGTCAAGTCTTTCGGAGACACTACGGTACTTAAAGGGATTACCACCGAATTTTACCCCGGTAAAACCAATCTGATCATTGGTCGGTCGGGCGCGGGAAAGACGGTGTTGCTCAAACTTTTGGTGGGACTACACGCACCTACTGCGGGCAAAGTATGGTACGGAGACACGGACTTTTATAGCCTCGACAAAAAGGCCAAACGGGCCATCCGCATGGAAGTGGGAATGCTCTTTCAGGGTTCGGCCCTCTTCGATTCGATGACCGTTGAGGAAAACGTACGCTTTCCGTTGGACATGTTCACGAACATGACCGCCAAGGAAAAAGCGCAGCGCGTCGAATACTGCTTGGAGCGCGTTAGCCTCCAGGGAGCCAATAAAAAATACCCTTCCGAAACCAGCGGCGGAATGCAGAAACGCGTCGGCATTGCCCGCTCCATCGTCCTGGACCCCAAGTACCTCTTCTGTGACGAACCCAACTCGGGTCTGGATCCCAAAACCTCCATCGTCATCGACGAACTCATCCAGCAGATCACCGTCGAAAACAACATCACGACGGTCATCAACACCCACGATATGAACTCGGTGATGGAGATAGGGGATAATATCATCTTGTTAGCTAAAGGTAACGTCGTTTGGCGAGGTA
>JBCDIR010000535.1:0-3205 GCA_038748735.1 Bacteroidota bacterium
CAAATTTCGATGGGAGCCATTTTCTTCGACTATGATGATGATAACGATCCCGACCTTTACCTAACCCACGATAATAACCAGCCCAACATCCTGTACGAAAACCAGGGGGATGGGACCTTCCTCAACGTGGCCGCAGCGACGGGCTGTGACTACGCTGGCTTCGGTATGGGAGTGGACGTGGGTGACCTCAATAACGATGGTTCCTTGGACTTGTACATCACCAACCTCTACGAGAATACCCTCTACCTTAATTTGGGGGGTAGCTTTTACAATATCAGTGCAAACGCAGAGACAGATGACCGAGGGATGGGCTGGGGTACGAGCCTACTGGACTATAATAACGATGGCCTACTGGACATCTACGCGGCCAACGACAGCTATTTTAGCCCCGACCCGAACGTTCTGTACCGCAACGACGGCAACAACCAGTTTACCATCGTCAGTGAGGGGCAAGCGGAGGGAAGTTTGCTGGGTAGCTACGGCACGGCCACGCTTGATTTCAATAACGATGGCCGACTCGACCTCGTCGTGGCAAACACGGGTACAAACGACGCTTGTAGCTACCTCGAAAACCAACACGATAACGATAACTCCTGGCTCAAAGTCCGTTTAGTGGGTACCCAGAGTAACCGGGACGCCGTGGGCGCACGCGTCGTGATGTTGACCAACGAAGGCTCCATGACGGAGGAAGTCGTCGCCGGGTCGGGCTACGGCTCGCAGAATAGCCAGTGGCTACATTTTGGCATGGGTAGCTCACTCTGGGTGAATCAAATGGACGTACGCTGGCCCAGCGGGCAGACGGAGACGTTTTACGATTTGGGTTTGAATGAAGCCATTACTATCGTCGAAGGTCAAGGTATTGTGAACACCAAACAGACCGCAGCCGCACCACAGTGGCAGATTGCGCCGAACCCCGTACGCGGGCAGTTAAGCCTGCTGCACACCAACGACCTGAACGTACAAGCCATAAGAATGGTAGACGCACATGGTCGGGTCGTACTGTGGCAAACGACGGATGGTCAACCAACCGTAGCGGTAGGCGCGTTACCGGCGGGTGTCTACTACCTTGGGCTACTACTCGACTCGGGCTGGGAGCAGCAGCGGGTGGTGGTGACACTTTGAAGTCGTGAAACTAAAATGGCCCAGTAACGGAATTCATTACTGAGCCATTTCACAAGTTGTCCTACTCGCTACGCCGCCTTGTGCGCCTTGATCGCCTCCGTCAAGCGGGGAACGACGTCAAATAAATCACCGACGACACCGTAATCAGCTGCTTTGAAGAAAGGTGCCTCTGGGTCTTTGTTGATGACTACAATCACCTTCGAGCTGTTGACACCCGCCAAGTGTTGGATAGCGCCAGAAATACCCGCCGCAATGTACAGATTAGGCCGAATAGCGACGCCCGTCTGTCCTACGTGCTCGTGGTGAGGGCGCCAGCCCACGTCCGATACGGGGCGCGAACAGGCAGTGGTGGCCCCTAGCTCGTCGGCTAATTGTTCGATAATACCCCAATTCTCCGGGCCTTTCATGCCGCGACCGGCGGATACGACCAACTCTGCTTCCGGTAAGGGAGTGATCCCTTCTACACGCGCTACGTCCTTGACGGTCAAACGACTGGCTGGAATAGTTGCGTCTAATGCTTCGACGGACGCATCCTCTCCCACTACCTGGGGAGCCAGTGAATTGCCCATCACGGAGACTAATTTAATGTCCGAACTGATGTCTACGTGTGCGAAAGCCTTCCCAGAAAATACGGGCTTGCGTACCGTTAGCACCCCGTCGGCATAGGTAGGAATGGCGTTAGCTCCGGGAACAGAACCCGCATCTAAACGCGCTGCCAGACGTCCCAGAATGGACTTCCCCGTAGAGGAGTGGCTCATTATCACCACTTCCGCACCTGCGGCCTTAGCCGCCTCCGCAATGACCGCCGCGTAGACCTGGCTGTCCAGATTATCTAAGCTGGTGTCCGCTACGTGGTGTACTTTTTGGGCGCCGTACTGGCCGAGGCCCGCAGCATTTTCCGCACTGCCCAAAACGAGCGCTTCGCAGTGCGTACCCATGACCTGGGCGGTTTGGTATCCGTAAGTGACCGCCTCGAAGGTCGCTTTTTTGAATGTTCCGTTTACACTTTCGGCAAAAACTAGAACCATAATAATTTATATTTAGCATCCCGTGGCGGTAGGTGATCCTAACTCACCGAGGACTGTGATTTTAAAATTGACTAGAGCACCTTAGCTTCTTCGCTCAGCAGACGTACCAACTCGTCCATGTTTTCTGCGTCGACGAGCTTGACGGCTGACTTTTCGGGGGGCATTTCGTAGCGGGCTACGGTGGTGTGCTGCGTAACGTCTACCGGGTCCACTACTTGGAGCGGCTTGCGCTTGGCCATCATGATGCCACGCATGTTTGGAATACGTTGTTCGGCGAGCCCTTTAGCTGCACTCAGCGTAAAGGGCGTGGCTAGCTCGATAGTCTCCGTACCGCCTTCGATGTCGCGTTTAATGGTGGCGTTGTTGCCATCCATTTCTAGCGTACTGGCAAAAGAGATGAAGGGCATGTCGAGCAACTCGGCCACCATGGCACCTACTTCGGCTCCGTTGTAATCAATGGTTTCTTTACCAAAGAAAACCAAGTCAAAGCCTTCGTCTTTGGCGTAAGCCGCAATCTGCTTAGCCACGTCCAAGCTAGAGCCGGGATTAGTGTTGACGCGTACCGCCGCATCCGCACCGATGGCGAGTCCTTTACGAATCGTCGCATCATTTTCGGGGCCACCTACGTTGATGATGGTAACCGTTCCCCCCTGGGCTTCTTTGAGTTCCAGGGCGCGCACGAGGGCGTACCACTCGTCGTAGGGGTTCATAATGTACTGCACTCCGTTGGTGTCGAGCGCCGTCGAATCGCCGTTGAAGGCGATCTTGGTGGTGGTATCGGGCGTTTTACTGACGCAAACCAGTAATTTCATATGTTAAATTATTTATTTGAAACTTCTTGACTTAGAAGATTAGTTTTGTGCGCAGCTAGCGATTTTTTGTCCTTTTTTTAGAGCAGGCGACAGACTGATTACAAAATCAGACTGGTGACAATCTAAACAAAGGACTCAATAAAAAATCGCTTTTCCTGGCTCACTTTAGTGACCAGGCCATGTAACAGTGCAAATATAGGGTCTGGCTAGGCGGTTCCCAAAGTTTAAAAACAGATTCTGGCG
>JBCDIR010000536.1:0-3193 GCA_038748735.1 Bacteroidota bacterium
CAACTGTTCCGGCTGCTCGAAAGGGACCAATTGGGTGCTGACGGTGGTCTTTTGTACTAAGTTTACCCGAACTTGACATAGTCCCGCAGCCGATTTGGCACCGTGAGGAACGTAGAAGCCCGCACAAACGAGTTCCCCGTTCTGATCTAACTGGCAAGTCATTTGCCGCAGGTGTACGCCCGCAATTTGCAAAGGGTACTCCGTCACTTCCCGCCCGTTATTGCGATAAGCAAATAGCGAATGGACGGGAGGTAGGCTACGTTCGTCGGCTATTTCCCGGAAGCTACCCAGCAAGTAAACGTCACCCTGGCGGTCTACCTGGTATTCGATTACGTTGAAGCCCTCATCGGGATAGTCGAGCTGCTCATCCAGTGACCACTGCAATTTAAAATCGCCGTCATATACCCGTAGGCTAAAACGCTCCTTACCCCCCGCTTGAAAGCGTTGCTGATTATAGATGAGTAGATGGCTACTGTCCCGGCTGTGCGTTAGGTCGTAGAGGCGACGGCGGTATTTCTCCGCCAGCGGTATTTCGGCGAGCACCCGCGTCTTACCCGTGACTTGACCCGAGCGCGTGAGTGGCCGCAGGATCAGCTGACTAATGTCTTCCTGCGGTAGCGGCCGACTCAGTAGCAGGTAGAGTTGTTGGTTTTGAACGATGATATCTTCTACGTCGGCGCGGGGCTTATGGGGAATGTCCAGTTCAAAACGCCCCTGAAAAGTGAAGCGCGCATCGTAATATTCTAACCAGTACTGATCTTGTCCAAAGCCCGTAGCGGGTTTATACCGAAACAGGCAAGCGCCCCACCTTCCCGCGTGTATGACCTTGGCTAAGCGGCTACCGGCGGGTGCTTTTTGCTCGCTGCCCCAGCTGAGTTCCGCTGCGATGTCCGGCATCTGACCGCGCAGTACGGTAGACATCAGCATGATTAATGAAAAAAACAACAGTTGAGGGCAGCGCAAGCAAGGCAAAGACATAACAGCAATTTTACATACTCCGGTATTCTGCACCATTCGAAGGGTCTACGCGGGTCATAACTTGCCGAACAGTGGTTCGCTCGTTATTAGTGCCGCGCTTGAACAGCTCGACAATTTCCGTGCGTTTGGCGTTGAGGAATAACTGAGTCAGGAACGCATTAGGATAGGTTTGGTCTACCTGCCCAAGAATTTCTACCACTTCGGAAATAGCCGCTCGGCCCGCATCAATGTCCACGCTCATCATATCCAGACCGAGGCGGTGGTACTGGTACCAGCCATTGCGCATGGGCACGAAGCGGGGAGACAGTAAATTTTCAATCAACCAGTAGCGGTTGGCGTTGCCCCGGCTGTTACTGGGGTCCGTCGTCGACCAACCGGGATAAGTGGAGTATAGCCCCGCAGGAATAGTATTGACGATTTCTTGCGCTCGGGTGTAGAACTCCTCGCCGCCGCCGGGGGAGAAAGAATCATAGTCCAGGCCGATGATGATGTTGGCGTAGAACGCTAGAACGGACGTGAGGTTGTTCTCAAAGCGCGTTTCACTAAACAGCAAGGGCTGAAATTGCTCGTAATCAAAAGAAATATAAGCATCCACCGCGTTCAGCATCGGCGTATTATGATCGGTACCGTAAACGGGGCGTGAAGATTGTACGGCCAGGGTCATCTCAAAGCTAGTAGCAGAGGTCTCTTTGCTGAGGGTGAAAATGAAGTTACAGTCGATACGCTCATCGGCCTCAAACTCATCATCGGTCCACTTTTGGTTGAGGAAGTCTTTGATGGCATTTTCCAGCGTCTGGAAAACGGCGGGGTCTACCAGCTGCACCTGCTGAATGTTCACCTTGACATTGGCGTTCAGCTCCTGTGCAGATAGGTTGATGCCTAAAATACAGGCGAGTAAGAGTAGTGTAATGCTTCTCATTCTAGTAGAGTCGTTTTAACAATATCGCGGGCTACTTCCGCCTTGGTTTTTAACTCGAATTCGGTAGTTTTATTGTCCGGCCCAAAGATAGTAACCTTATTGGTGTCGTGGGCAAACCCGGCCCCGGGGTCGGCCAGGGAGTTGAGGACGATGTAGTCCAAGTTTTTACGTTGGCGCTTGGCTTGGGCGTTGGCCACGGCATTGTTCGTTTCCAGCGCGAAACCGACGAGGCGCTGCCCAGCAGTTTTGCGTCTACCTAGTTCGGCGGCGATGTCGGGATTTTTGACCAATTCAATGGTCATCCGATCACCTTTTTTCTTGATTTTTTGCTCGGCCATCTGTGCCGGGCGATAATCGGCAACGGCGGCGGCCAAAATCGCTGTTTGGCAAGCAGGAAAATGGGCTAGGGCTGCGTCGTACATCTCCTGCGCAGATTCTACCCGGAGGAGTTTTAAGCCTTCGCCCGTAGGTTGTAGCGCCGAGGGACCCAAAATCAGGACCACTTCTCCTCCCCGTTCCAAGATCGCTTCCGCCAAGGCCACCCCCATCTTACCGGAAGAGCGATTACCAATGAAACGTACGGGATCAATCCCTTCGTAAGTCGGTCCGGCGGTGAGGAGTACGCGCTGTCCTTTCAGGGTATTTTGGATAGTAAAATACTCCCTTAGGCGCGTGACGATGTGTTCCGGTTCTGCCAAGCGGCCTGCACCGTTAAGCCCACTGGCCAGTTCGCCATCCTCGACGGGAATGAGGTGATTACCGTAGCGCTTCAGGCGCGCTACGTTGGCCACGGTGCTCGGGTGCAACCACATGTCCACATCCATAGCCGGGGCAAAAAACACGGGGCAGCGGGCCGATAGATAAACGGCGGTGATAATATTGTCACAGATGCCGTTGGCGAGACGTGCCAGCGTATTGGCCGTGGCGGGGGCAACGATCATCAGGTCCGCCCACAAGCCCAGTTCTACGTGATTGTTCCAACCTTCTGCGGAGGTCACTTCCGTGAAAACGGGGCGCTTGCTGAGGGTGCTAAAGGTTAGCGTACTCACGAATTTCGCAGCAGCGGGCGTCACCAATACCTGTACCTCCGCCCCTACTTTAACGAGTAGGCGGGTCAGGAAGACCGCTTTGTATGCCGCGATACTGCCGCTGACGGCGAGGATGATTTTTTTATTTTTTAGCATACGGAATTATGGCTGGAAAGCTGCTCTAATATCCTTTCTACACAGTATATAACGACGCTTCTACGCTTTAACATCTTCATCAAACGTACACGTTACTTCTTTATAGTCTTCG
>JBCDIR010000537.1:0-3192 GCA_038748735.1 Bacteroidota bacterium
CAATAGCTGCTGACCGAAACTTGCCACCAGCAACAAAAGCCAACTCCGTAATTAACTTCGTACAGCGATAGGCATCATAAAGAAAATAAGGCTCTTCACTACTCGTAGGCCACTCGTCCAACGACAAATCAAGTAACTGGATAACTGCTTCTCTGCGGCCCGTTTTATTCAGTACTTTGGGTAATTCTGGATGGAACCGGATGTAATTAGGTAGTTTTTGCCACGTCTTGAAATAATCGTTTAGTAAGCTGTCTGCGTCGGGTAATTGGTTGGCGAGCGCAAACAAGATATAGGCATACCGCTCAGGCTCATAAGAAGAACTAGTTTGCCTGCGGTAATGATTAATCAACACTTTTCGGAGTGCAGGCGCCTCGTTAAGACAATCGCAGGGCTCGTGCGCTACAAAGGGTATATGACGATTGTTAGTATGCGCCAACACGTCGTTTACAAATTCTAGCTTGTCTTCCTCCGGTATCAATGTGTCACAAAGCCACCGGTGTACACCAACTGGATATTGGTTCACTTGTTTTTGATCATATTTTCGCTTCAAGTGATCAGCAGGGGATGTTAACTGAAGAGTGTCGGAAGAATGTTTTTTTATTTGGTCGCTCCAACGGGAAACATCATCCATGATGATGCGATCGAACTGCGCAGGAGACAGTCGGTTATTCCGGTTAAACCAGGAATCAGATTGTCCGGTACAGCAGTAGCTAAAGAGTAGCATCCAGGCCATCGTCCCAAAGAATGGCAGGGTGGAAAGTCGTTGGTGAAAGCGCGTTTTACTTTTGTTTGAGCTATGCGAAATAACGGAAAATTCACTAGCTGGTCAAACGCTTCAATCAGGAAGAAGAGCTGAAGAGTCAACCCAAAAGAAAAATTCCACCCCACGATTGTACAATCCTGCACCTTGTCCTATCTTTGCGCATGGAAACCATCAAAACAACTCCCGACAAGTACATAGGGGAAGGTCTCACCTTCGATGACGTACTCCTCGTTCCCGCTTACAGCGAAGTTTTACCCCGCGAAGTCGACGTATCGACGCAACTGACGCGTAACCTGCGGCTCAACATACCCGTCGTTTCGGCGGCCATGGATACGGTGACGGATAATAAACTGGCCATCGCCATTGCACGGATGGGCGGCATCGGGATGATTCACAAAAACATGAGTATTGAAGCGCAGGCCGAACAGGTCCGCAGCGTAAAGCGCAGCGAAAGCGGCATGATTGTCGACCCCGTCACCCTACGGGCCGATGCGACCGTACGCGATGCCCAAAACCTGATGCGCCGTTTCAAAATTGGGGGTATTCCTATCGTCAATGGTCAGCAGCAACTCATCGGTATCCTGACCAACCGTGACCTGCGCTTTGAAGACAATGACGATCGCTCCATCAAGGAGTTGATGACCACCGACAACTTGGTGACCGCCCCCGTTGGTACCACGCTCGACCAAGCGCGAACCATTCTGCAAAACCATAAGATTGAGAAGCTCCCCGTCGTAGAAGACGACCGCTTGGTCGGACTGATTACGTACAAAGATATTATGAAGGTGCAAGACTACCCGAACGCTTGCAAGGATAGCCTGGGCCGCCTCGTAGTCGGCGGGGCCGTCGGCGTAACGCACGATATGATGGAGCGCGTAGACGCCCTAGTAAAGGTGAACGTGGACGTCATTACGGTAGATACCGCACACGGACACTCTAAAGGGGTGCTGGACGCGGTCGCAGCGGTAAAAGACGCTTATCCCGACCTCCAGGTAATTGGTGGTAACGTGGCTACGGGTGCCGCGGCGCTGGCGCTGGTCAAGGCTGGCGTAGACGGCGTGAAGGTCGGTGTCGGACCGGGTTCCATCTGCACTACGCGCATCGTGGCTGGGGTCGGTGTGCCGCAGCTGAGCGCCATCCAACAAGCAGCCGAAGCACTAGCCGATACGGGCGTCCCCATTGTCGGTGACGGTGGTATTCGTTACTCGGGTGACATCGTCAAAGCCCTAGCCGCCGGCGCTAGTACGGTCATGGCGGGTAGCCTGTTCGCGGGGGTAGAGGAAGCCCCGGGTGAGACCATCATTTTTGACGGGCGCAAGTTCAAAGTCTACCGGGGCATGGGTTCTTTGGGGGCCATGAAGAAAGGTTCAAAAGATCGCTACTTCCAGGACGTCGAAGACGATATTAAGAAGTTGGTACCCGAAGGCATCGAAGGGCGCGTACCCTACAAAGGCACCCTCAGCGAGGTGATGGTGCAGTACTTGGGCGGCCTCCGAGCCGGGATGGGTTACTGCGGTGCGGGTACGATAGCGGAGCTGCAAAAGGCGCGCTTTGTACGCATTTCTGGGGCGGGTATGCGCGAAAGTCATCCGCATAATATTACGATCACGAAGGAGGCACCGAACTATTCGCGGCGGTAGTTATGGCTGCACTACGCTACGACGAACCACCGTGGTTAGCCGCTTTTCGAGATCAACTCATCGCGGTTCAGAGTACGCGACTCGGCGGGGTGAGTCGCGCGCCCTACGCTTCGCTTAATCTGGGTTTACACACGCAGGATGATCCGGTCAGGGTGGCTGAAAATCGACGCTTGTTTTGTGCGGATGTAGGTTTTGAGGAGAAGCAGGTGGCGGGTGGATACCAAATACACGGCGATCAAATCTTGCCAGTGGATACACCAGGACAAACGGAAGGTTTTGATGCTTTCGTAACGAACCGCAAAGACTTGATGCTGTCCGTAACCATAGCAGATTGTGTCCCCGTGCTGCTGTACGATCCCGTGCAACGAGCGGTGGGAGCGGCCCACGCGGGCTGGCGGGGCACGGCAAGTGAAATAACCCGTAAAACGCTGGCTAAAATGAGCGAATGCTACGGCACGCAAGCCAGAGACTGCTGGGCTTATATTGGCACCTGTATTGGTAGCAATGATTTTGAAGTAGATACCGACGTAGCCGATCATTTCACTACTACGTACCAGCATTTTGACCCCAAACGCGGAAAATACTTAGTTGATCTGCAAGCCCACAACCGTGATCAACTCCTTGCGCAAGGAGTACCCAGTCGGCAAATAGCGTGTTCGCCACATTCTACCGTAGCGCAAAATCAGCGTTACTTTTCCCACCGAAAAGAAAAAGGAAAAACGGGCCGAATGCTGGCCGTGATCGGTCTAAAATAGACTGGCACGCCGCGTGTTGAGGAGGGAAAACACC
>JBCDIR010000538.1:0-3184 GCA_038748735.1 Bacteroidota bacterium
ACCGACAAGCAGCAACGGCAATTGTAGGGGGGATAGGACTCATTTTTGCGGTACTAACGGTGCTGCGCAACCCAACTTGGGAGAGCAACTACCGCCTCTTTACCACCGACATTCAACACTCGCCGAACAGTGCGAAGTTGCGTCACGCCGTGGCGGGTGTGCTGACCGAAACCTACGGTAACTTACCAAAGGCACAACAAGACCAAGAAAAGGCGATGCTCGCAGAGGCGCTCGGCCACGTCAACGAAGCCCTGCGTTTGCACCCGACGTATAAACAGGCTTACTTTACCAAAGGGAATTTGGCCAACTACCTCCGCCAGTTCGACGTCTCCATCAACGCCTACAATAATGCCCTCCGCATCGACCCAGATTTTGAGGATGCGCACCGCAACCTCATGATTACCTACCGCGACGCGGGCCGCTACTACGGCGAAGAACGGGGAGAACTGGCCAAAGCCATTGGTTACCTAGAACAAGCCTACGCCGCCCTGCCCAATGATGCGGAGACCGTCCGCCTCCTGGGGGTAGCCTACGGTATTTCGGGCAATAACGCTAAGGCGACGGAACTCTTTACGAAACGCACCCAGTTAGAACCCAATAATGCGCGCGCCTGGTACGATCTGGGCGTAGCACACAGTCAAGCCGGACGTCCCGAGGCCGCCGACACCGCCATGGCCAAAGCCCGCGAGTTGGACCCGGAAATAGCGCAAAAGGTGCGTAGTGGACAGTAGTTTTTATTTGGCAGAATAGTGACATTCTAGCGTGGTTTACACGGAGAGCACGGAGCACCTTACCAAGCTACACCAAGGTCTTTTTTAACACTTCTTACGAAGCTCCAAAACTAATCCAAACTGGGCCGTATAGGTAGGATAAACTGTACGCGTTGGGGTTGCCCGTTTTGCTTACCTGGTGCCCAAGCTTCCCCTTCGCTCGCCAGGAGTTGGAGTAAGCGCAGCGCTTCTGCTCCCAGTCCCGCGCCGGGGTCCCGGATGAGGGAAAGGTTGGATAGGCTCCCGTCTTTTTCGACGATGAACTGCACAACCGCGGCGGTGCCATCGTAGTCCGCCGGCGCAGGATAGGGATAGTCAATGTGCTGCGCTAGGAAAGCGACTACCGCAGTTTCGCTACACGCCCGCCGCTCTCCTTGGTCACTAAGCGTATGGCAACTGCCGTAAGCCGGCATCTCTTCCACTACCCGGTACACTTGGTCCGCTGGATCGCCCGTCTCCGAGCGGGACATACCCGCAAGCGGCCTGTCGGGGGGCGGCATCCCGGGCGGTGGTGGCAAGGTATCCGACGGAGTAGACGGCGCAGTATGCTGTTGAGGTGTAGGTTGGGCGGTACAATTCCAGGTCAGTAGACCGAGTAATAGGGAAATGAGGTACGGCATGTTGATTTGTTCTAGTGGTTGATAAATCCTGTTTTACTCTAACTTAAATTTCACCGGTAAGTTAAACTGTACCCGTACGGGGCGTCCCCGCTGCTTGCCGGGGGTCCAGCGCTCGCCTTCGTCGGCCAGGAGTTGCGTGACACGAAGGGCTTCCTCTCCCAATCCCGCGCCGGGGTCCCGCACGATTTTGAGGTCCGTGATAGTGCCATCCTTTTCGACAATAAAACGTACAACGGCCGTCCCCTCCACCCCCGTTTCCCGGGCGATGACGGGATAGTGAACGTGGTTGTAAATGAATGTTAAGAGTTGTTGGTTGCTACATTGGCTGCGTTCAGTCCTAGTATCTAGTCCACTACATTCACCATATATGGGCATCACTTCGGCCACGTGAATAAAGCCACCGTCTATTTTGGGCGGGGGGGGCGGTGGAGGAGGCGGCGGCGGGGGTGGGGGTGCTATTTTTCGCAAGCTTAAGTCGGTACCAGCGTTAATATCTCTGCTCTGAAAAGTCGTCGTGTCCCGTAGTAAGAGGCTGTCCTCAACTACGTCTAAGCGTAGGGGCGGCGGAAGTGGTGGTGGCGGGGGAGCGTGCTGCGTGATGGGCGGTACCTGATCTAGGTCCGTTTCCAACTCGCCCACGTCTTGGAACGCCAAGAGAGGCTCCTCGTACTGGGTCCAGTTGAAGGCCAAGAGACAAAACGCTAGGGAACAAATGAGTCCTAGTTTGAGTAAGGTAGGCCGCCAGCGAAATACATCGACTGCGCGGTATTTAGTCCGATGACCTTCGGTGGATGGATGATGGCGGCCCAACCAGTAGCGGCCCGCGAAGTAAGTGATGCTTAAGCCCGCCAGCAGCAAAGCTCCGCCCAGCAGTACCATGGTACCACCCCAGTGCAAGTACAACATAGAAAGTGAGATTTACAGTTTTAGAACGGGAGCTCCTTTAGTGTATACTTGCTAGATGCTAGGACTAGAAATAATGGTGGGTGAGCTAGCGTAAAACATTCGCCAACTTCGGTAATATCGTATCCTTTTCTGATAGTTGATGCGCAACGCCTACGTTGGGCCATCGTACTCCAACGGTAGGGTCATTATAAATGAGGCCACCTTCAGCGGATTTATCGTAGAAATTATCACATTTATAGCTAAAAACCGCCGTTTCGCTAGTGACCAGATAGCCGTGAGCAAAGCCACGTGGAACGAGCAACTGCCGCTTGTTCTCCGCAGACAGCTGTACGCCGTACCACTGCCCGTAAGTAGGCGAACTGGCGCGTAAATCTACGGCCACATCGAATACCTCCCCCTGGGTAACCCGGACCAACTTGGCCTGGGCAGCCGCGCCGCGCTGGTAGTGCAGCCCCCTCAGTACGCCCCTGCTCGACTTGGCTTCATTATCCTGGACAAAGTGGTAGTGCAAGCCGGCGCTTTCAAACGTCTTTTGGTTGTAACTTTCGTAGAAATAACCTCGGTCGTCCTTCCACACTTGGGGTTCGAAGAGGAGTAGATCCGCGATGGGCGTTTCGATAAATGGCATAGTTAATGAACTTGTTTAATAATGTCTGCGATAGGCAAAAATTAGTCATTTTGGTGCTAATTGAGGGATGCACGGAGCCTAATAGCAGGGCTATTAAGGCGAGTACAGTACGAAAAGTAGCAACAAAAGGGCGATTTTAGACATTGTAAGATGTTTTTAAACAAGTTCAATATCTTAATTGCACAAATATAAACACCCAACCTAAAAAGAAGCGACCCCATACAGGATCGCTTCCGAAAGAATCAATATCTACATGAAAA
>JBCDIR010000539.1:0-3181 GCA_038748735.1 Bacteroidota bacterium
CCTATTCACCGCTCGGGGCGGGGATGCTGAGTGGTAAGTATCACCTCAAAACGGATACGCCACGCGACCGTCTCAACCGCTACCAAGACGTTAAGCGTTACAGTTCCGAACAGGCCTGGGAAGCCACCTCACGTTACCTCGCCCTCGCGCAGGAAAACGATCTAACGCTTACGCAATTGGCGCTGGCCTTCGTCACCGATCGACCGTTCGTCAGCAGTAACATCATCGGCGCGACGACCATAGAACAGCTCCGCGAAAATATCGCCAGCGTAGACGTGCAATTATCGGAGGACATCCTACAAGCCATTGACGATATTCACCACCAAATCCCCAATCCTGCTCCCTAATGGCACAATTATACCGTACCCAGGATACCGAGGAATACTACTTCGAGGAACGTTGCTACGTCCGCGAATTGCTCAATGCCGCCGATGCCCCTGACCTTTCCATTGCTCAAGCCCGGGTCACGCCGGGTACGACGACGGTTTGGCACGCCCTCCAAAGTACGGAGTTGTACTACATCCTCAGCGGGCGCGGACGGGCCGAAGTCGCCGACCAGCAGTGGGAGGTGGGACCGGGTGATCTGGTCCGAATTGCCCCCACAGAGCGCCAGCGCATCACTAACATCGGTACGGAAGATTTGGTATTCCTAGCCATTTGTCAACCGCGTTTCCAGGTAGAAGATTATACCGATTTAGAAGCGTAGTCATTTGAGGCTCTGGCCGAACAAGTCTATTGGTTAACGGCCGTCGCTACGATCTGCATGCGCAAACCCGTCGCGTCTCGCTCAGCAGTAGCCGGGAAACCGATCTGCTCTCCCCGACCAGATTGACAGAGATAAGCGGCTACGGCCAGCCCCAAGGCGTCGATGATGTCATCGGGCTGTACCTCTTTTCGAAGGTAGCGCTGACGGGCCTGTTCCCACCAAGTCGCTAATTCAGGAACGTGAGGGGCGAGCAACGCTAAGCGATCGGCCTGACCTGCGGCTGTTTTTTTGCTGTGAATCAACGGTTTTTTATCGTTCAAATAAGCGAAAACTACCTCAGGATGCGCCTCGTACCAACGATCTTTTGCGGGAGCATCCAAGCCTTGGAGAAACGTATCCAAACTGCGAATTTTGGGAACAATATTGAGGGACTGTTGAGAAAGTTTCTTGGTAGTATGAGCTACGTTCGTGGCGATGGCCGCTTCCCGACTAGCGTACACGGCCGCACGGCAGGGAGGCGTAAAAACGCTACTGTGGCGTACGGGACTCAGTACCCGACGGGCTAGGCGGTCACAGGTGCGCCCTTCCGGTCCGTCCGTAGACAAACCGATAGGCATATCAATCCAGATAGCCTGGGTAACGGGTAGATTCAGGTCGGCTAAGTCTACTAGCTTACGCATACTTATTTGTGTGCCATTGAACTCAATCACTAACCAGCCACTCCGGCAGCCGTCCATGCCCACACCGATTGCTTTTGCTTCCATGGCATTAGTAAGCGAAATCTCCGCGCTTTGTTCAAAGCGTAACTTCTTTTCAAAACAACTATATTTGCATCGTGCGAGCGTTTGCGCTCCGTCTTATGCCAGCCTTCCCGTATTGCGACCCTTTCCGTTGCTTTTTGTTCTGCGCTATCATGTTGTTTATACCAACCACTTCACTTAGTTATGATGAGACGATTACTACTTTTTGCCTTTTGGGGTATTGCGCTAGTACCGCTACTGAACGGTCAGCAAACGACACAAGTCGCTTTTATTCCCACTCAACACGCCTGGGCGAATCGCCTTTTATCGGACATCGATTCCTTGGGGCATACGCAGGTACTTCCGCTCAATCCGTTTACTTACGGTACCCACCGCCTGGCAGTCGCCGAGGCAACGGAATGGGAGGCCCCCCTGGGTCAGGATGGCTGGCTCATGAATGCGATTTTCAATCGGGATGCGCTGCACTTAAACCGGAAGAATTTTAGCCTCGTTGCTCACCCTACCTTCGACATTACCCTCGGCCAGGACAATAGTCGAGCGGAAGCGGTATACCAGAATACGCGGGGCTTGGCACTGCAGGGGCGAATTGGCCAAAACGTAGCCTTCTACACGGATTTTCACGAAAATCAGGCCCGTTTCCCTACCTATCTCGAAGGCTGGATCGACAACTCAATAGAGCGTCCAAAGCGCGTTGTTCCCGGCCAGGGTATTCCAAAAACCTTTAAAAGTGACCCCACGCAATACGACTACGCTTACGCTACGGGGATGGTCAGTTGGCAGATGAACAAGTTTTTCAATGCCCAATTTGGCAACGGTAAAAACTTCATTGGCGAGGGACATCGCTCGCTGTTACTGTCAGATAATGCGTTCAATTATCCTTATTTCCGGCTGCAAACTCGGTTTTGGAAAGTGCAGTACACCAATCTTTACGCACAGTTGAGGGACGTGAATTTCACCCTTTCCGACGGCACCTACGCGCGTAAATACATAGCTAGTCACTATCTGTCGGTCAACTTAGGGAAGAAAATCAATATCGGTCTGTTTGAAACGGTCATTTATGGCGATAGCCTCGGAACGCGTCGGCAGGAATTAGCCTACCTCAATCCCATTATTTTCTACCGGCCCGTCGAATTTGCCATTGGTTCGCGGGGTGGGAATGTACTCATGGGCCTACAAGCCAGCTACCGCGCTTCGGCCCAATTACATTTCTACGGACAGCTGGCCCTGGACGAATTCAAGATTGACGAACTCCGGGCGAATGATGGTTGGTGGGCCAATAAATATGGCTACCAAGTGGGGGTAAAAGGCCGACTAGCGCAACCTAATGTATATTACCGATTAGAGTTCAACACGGTGCGTCCTTACACGTACGGTCATACGGTGGGTTTGCAAAACTATGCACAATACAACCAAGCGCTGGCGCATCCTTTGGGCGCTAATTTTCAAGAACTCGTGCTTCAAGTCAATTACTACCGAGGGCGTTGGTTTGCGGAAGCGCAACTCAATTATCAACAAGTAGGCCGGGACGAAACCGGGCAACACTGGGGCAGTGATGTCTACATTTCCAACCGCGACCGCGAACAAGAACGAGGCAACGAAACGTTGCAAGGGACGTTAACGCAGACGATCTGGGGGCAAGTTCGCCTGGGTTGGACCATCAATCCCGCTTACAATTTACGTCTGGAAACAGGTTTACAGATTCGGCAGTTCAGCG
>JBCDIR010000540.1:0-3165 GCA_038748735.1 Bacteroidota bacterium
CAACCACCCAGGACGGCATTTGCCCTGTTGAGGGCGACGGTGTCGCAAGCCTCAACCTGGTCGAAGCGATGCTCAGCGATCTGCATATCTACGACCCCGCCACTGCCTCAAGCCCCAGACAAACCGGGCGCGACGGGTACTGGGCGGAGGATTTTCTGTGGTACGGCCCCGGCGGTATCGGCTCGAACTTTCGCTGGTCAGGCTTTGTGGCTGATCACCGCGATGCATTTCTCGAAGCCTTTCCAGACCGAAGGGGCGGCAATCATTACTGCCGGATCGGCGATGGACACTATGCGGCTGTGTCCGGTTGGCCCTCTATGACAATGACTCACAAAGGCAGCTACCTCGGCACACCGGCCACGGGTAAGTCCCTTACCCTTCGTGTGATGGATTTCTACCGCTGTCAGCACCTTCAGGGCGGTCCGCGTCAGATCGCGGAAAACTGGGTCTGCCTCGACTACGTTGACTTATTCGCCCAAATGGGGGTGGACCTGATTGGCCGCGCGAACGCTCGCCAGATCGCAAACAACCCGCTCGCGTGACACGCCGCCGATACTGCGCGCAATCATCGTAATGGTCTCAAGGGGCAATGGCTTTGCGAAGCGGACCCCGATTTCGACTTTCCGTTTGCCCTGAACGCTTTTACTATTCCTTGTCCGGGAACGGTGAATATCAACCTAATTTATCATAATGTATCCAATTTTGATAATTTTAGTTATCGAAAGTTCGGTCCGAAAACACCAGGAGGTGCCACTTCCGAATGGTACGATTTCCCTGTTACTTTAACAAAAGATACCATTGCGGGAGTAGAAGTAGGTAAGGTCTCTTTCCAGCTAACGGATGGCCAAATGGGCGATGCCACGGGGGTTGATTCGATGATTGTGGACCCTGGAGGCATTGCAGTAGCACGTCCCGACTCTGCTTGTGCAGTTTTGTTCGAAATGGAAAAAATAGGCGACCGCTACCAAGTTAGCTTAACGAGCGACACCAGTTTTGCACCGCCTAATAATAACGTGATGGCCTTACAAGTCACGGTTCGGGCACCGGCGAATATTTTACAAGTGGGACGGTTGACCAACGTTGACCCAAACGTTCAGTTTGAACTGGATACCATTATATCGGCACCGACTGAAACGCCGAATTTTGATTATTTCGTTTTTAAACTAGCGGCTGCTTCGACGAATACAACGAACATTGACCTGTTTAAAGACCAAAAAGACCCGTTATTTACTTTTGAAAATCAAGGTAGTTGTACTTTCGATAGTCTGTTCTTGGTGGGTAGTGGAGGAGCGATTACGACTCCCGTTATCAACGGTCGTAATCTGAATCCGACCATTAACATTGATGGCTGGGAAGCCCTAACCTGTATCAACGGGCAAGGAAGCGAACTGTGTGAACCGCTACCAAGAGATACATTGGCCGTTAGCCTATTCGCGGGAAGAACAGAGAGCTTTTGTCTGAATAGTTCGGTCATCCAATTGCCCAATGAGGTAGATTTTAACTTCGTATTGACACAAGGAACGGGAACTACGGCGACCACTCAATTAGCGGATAATTGCGTGGATTTAATGGCACGTAGTGATTTTTCGGGTCAGGATTACGTAACGGTAGTCTTTTGCGACGAAGTGAATGCTAATATTTGTGATACCACCGTCCTTTCGGTAACGGTTGTACCGACACCATCCTGTTTGGTCAACTACTTTATCGAAGATTCGGCGGGTACGTTTTTGGTGAAAATGATAAGCGATACCACTTGGACGCCACCCCAAAATACGATTACTTCTAACCGTATAGTCATTCAAGTTCCGCAAGGGACTTTTGACCTGACGAATCTACAAAACAGCAACCCAAATGTTACCTACGCCCAGCAAGGTCAAACGGTAGCCAATGGGTTTGTTTATTTGAATTTCATTTTACAGTCCCCGGGTACTGCTGACGTTCCCTTCGTGGCGGGAGATACAGTCTGCCTGTTTAGTTTTGAAAATGGCGGGGTTTGCACGAGCGACAGTTTGATTTTGGTCGGTCCCAACAGTTCCGTTCCACTCTTGGATATTGGCGATGAGGTAGTAACGTCTCAGTTAATAGTCCAAGGGTGGGGCGTACAACCCGTACCCGTTTGTATGCCGAATGCTGGTTTACCCATTTGTCCGATTGTACCCGCTACGGCCGATACGCTTCGGTTAGCTGTCGATTATAATGGTTCTTTGTCGGTTTGTATCGACTCTGTTCTTCAGTTATTAAATAATGTGGGGGATGTAAGTGTTTGCGGTCAAGGAACGGATTTGACGGTTGCTGTGAATAACGCCGATAGTTGTCTGGTCCTCAACGCTACAAACGACTATGCGGGAACAACCACTCTTTGCGTGGTTCATTGCGATGCTTTTGAGACCACATTTTGTGATACGACTTATTTAGTTGTTACGGTGGAAAGACCGCCGTTTGCCCCTACTGATACGGTTAGTTACACGCTAACCGCAAATAATTCAACCCAGATTTGTTTGGGCAATGCTTTACAATTGAATACGGTTGGGAAGGCCATGATTTTACAGAATGGGCAGCAAGTTGCTGCTACGGTTATGGACAACGATGATTGTTTGCAACTACAACCGAATACCGATTTTACAGGTAGCGATAGATTAGTAGTTGTTCACTGTGACGCTACGGATACGACTTTCTGTGATACCACCGTCATCAATTTGGAAGTAGTACCACCGCCTGCGTGTCGATTCGAATATTTGTTGGAAGCAACGGACGAAGGTACTAAAGTTCGGCTAGCCGTAGATTCTACCATCGTTACGCCGTTGAATTTGACGACTTCCATGCTAGTGGCCATTCGGGTGCCCAATACTACCTTCAACATTCCTACGGACAGTATTACTAATCTATTGCCGGGAGCTGTTTTTGAAAATACGTCAAATGGCGTCCTCTTTGATGCCGAACAGCCCGACCACGGCTACGTGCTTTTTGATTTAAGTAACTTTGTTTCGCCCAATTACCAACAGGGGGATACGCTAGATTTGTTTTCTTTCAGAGGGACTACCTGCGGTGGTGCTAATGACAGTCTGTTTTTGGTCGGAAGTGGAGCTAATTTTCCCAACCCAACAGTTAATAATGTAGAAATTACGTCCTACTTGGCCATTGGCGCTTTTGCGGCGGATGGGGGCG
>JBCDIR010000541.1:0-3162 GCA_038748735.1 Bacteroidota bacterium
CAGACGTGATTGTGCAGGCACTCGCTGCGCCCTACGAAGAACGTTCGGACTACCTCTTGGAAAGTTTCTTCCGTCAGGGGCGACTTTACTTCACCCCCGAAGAATTGGAACCCATCCTGACGCTCAGCCAGCAAAAGCCAACCATCAACGTCGTTTATCTGGACCGGGCCGCCATTTTAACGGAAATAGCGGAAGTCAGCGAGGCACTCGTGGTACATTACGATAGTATCCCGGAAGTGATTGCGGAATTGCTGTTCGGCGAATTTGAACCGGAAGGAAAACTACCGTTTGAATTACCGCGCTCCCAAGCTGCCGTAGCAGCCCAAGCAGAAGACGCGCCCTACGATTCGGAAAATCCACTTTTTCCTTTTGGTCACGGTTTGAGTTATACGCAAAAGATAGACACTTTGAGCACTAATAGTATTAACTAGACATTATGAATATAACCTATGTAAGGAGGAGACGCCGCTATTTTTGGTGCTATTGAGGCAAAAAACGTAAGCAATGCCTTAGCATTAGTGAGGCTTTTTAACGAAAAGAGCGCCAAAAAGAGCAAGTCTGAACTTATAACTAGGTTGTGCTCATAATGTCTAACAAAACATCGTATTGGCATATGCGTCCCTGCACGGCATTTTGGATGGGTCTATTCCTACTTTTCAACTCAGGAAGAGCAGTCAAAGCGCAGTCGCTGACCAATTACGACATCAGCCACTACGACACGAGTGACGGTCTGACTAACGATTGGATATCCGCCTTAGCAACGGATGAACGTGGCTATCTGTGGATTGCGACACAGTACGGTCTCAATCGCTACGATGGACAAGGTTTTAGCGCGTTTACCTACCAAGCGAACGACACGGCGGGACTAGGAGCCAACTGGGTACGCACGATGGCCTATCGACCCGATGGTTCCCTGTGGATGAGTACCCGCGGCGGGGGCGTAACGACCTTAAGGACTAAGACGCAGACTTTTAGCTTACCAACTGAAGTACCTCCATTGCGCTACAACATCCAAGCGGCACTTTGTCATCACCCAGAGCTGGGTACTTTTGCTAGTGAAAACAATAAACTCCTCTGGATTCAAAACGCTGCTTACCAAGAATTTAAGACAGACCATAGTATTCTAAAAATAGTTCCATTTGGCTCCCAAGACCTTCTCGTAGGCACCCAGCGGACATTGGTTAAATGGTCGGCTACGGAGGGCTTTTCCTCCTTGTACCGTGGCGCTACTCACGCTATTTTACCACTCAGTAGGGATAGTGTTTTAGCCTTCGTAGATTTTCAACTTACCCTGCTATTAGCCAACGAAACGAATGAATTTACCGCACAGCCATTAGGTATTTCTAGTACACAACATCCACAATCGTTCCACGTACCTTTCCTTTATCAGACCCCCGACAGTACCATCTGGGCTAAGGGAGAAGAAGGTGTTTGGCAATTAAGTAATGACCTCAAAACGCGACAATTTATACCAACGGAAGACCTGCTACCGTACAAAGCTACCACACTTCCGAGTTTACACTGCATGCACCTTGACGCACACGGGGTACACTGGCTGGGCACGAGCCAGGGACTGCTGCAACTACGCCCCAAGCGCCCTTTTCAACACCCCAAACTCCCCACCTTACCCAACGTAAGAGCTATCGCCCGTCGGGGCAAACATCACTTTTTTGCTAACAACAAAGAACTCTTATACTGGCAAGAAAAAGCGCCTACCCCCACCCCCATTCTTAGGGCTGCTATTCAAACTTTATTTATCGCTCAAAACAACAAGATTTACGCGCTGGGGCGGGAAGGACCGGATTGGCTGTTCGCCCAGGTAGCAACCAATCCCGTCAGCGTCACCAAGCTAAAAACGACGCCTAGCCTACCACAGACATTCAGCGCGTGGCGACGTATGACCGAAGACCAGCGTGGCCGCCTGTGGATAAGCGACTGGAATCAGTTACTGTGCTACCAACCGACCGATGGACGCTGGTTTCACCTACCGTTACAACGCAATGACGGTGATAGCCTGGCGATCAAGATTGTGGATTTGCTCGTGGACCGGACCGATGCACTGTGGATAGCGACCCTGTCTAATGGGGTCATCAAAGTAGATCAGGTGAGCACGATTACGGACGGGGAGCGACCCGAGTTTGAGCAATTTGCTCACCGCGTAAACGAAGCGGGCAGTCTGAGTTCTAACCTGGTGCAGTCACTATACGAAGATTCGTCCGGACGCATCTGGATTGGTACGGACGGTGGATTCAACCTATTTCAACCCGAGCAGCGCAACTTTCGCTCCTGGTTCCGCAACGATCACTTTCCCGACGATAAAATTCTGGATATCGTCAGCGACTCGGCGGGGCTGCTGTGGCTCAACACTATCAGTCACGGTTTGATTGCCTACGATCCAGAAAAAGCGCAATTCACCAACTACACGCAACGGGATGGACTGTACAGTAACGATATGCTCATTGGCTCGGCTTACTGCGATGAAACGGGACGCATTTGGGCAGGGAGCAGTACGGGATTGAACAGCTTTTTGCCTACGGCTATCAGTAGAACGCGTAGTACGCCGCAACCCTTGGTTTGTCAACATTTTACCCGCCAACGGGTGGATACGAGTTTTACGAATATCTTTCCGCAGCAAGGTCAAACTGCCGACGCTCCACTCCTACTCGGTCCCAAGGATCTAAGTGTGCAATTCGGCTTCGCTTGGCTTGATTTTCGCTTTCCGCAACAACATTATCGCTTCAAATTAGCACCGCTACACCAAGACTGGCTTCCTGCCCAGGACGATGGTAATTTTCAACTGACTCAACTGCCTCCGGGAGTTTACACCCTCTACGCAGAAGCCATCAGCAACAATCAGGAACAGCGGGCGGTAGCCCAACCGATTTATCTACGCGTACTGCCGCCGTGGTACCGTAGTCCGTTTGCTTTCTGCTGCTACGCTATACTCTTAATCGGGGCGGTGCTTGGGCTGTATCGACTCCAACTGAATCGTAAACTTGTCGCTTTGGAGCGCGCGCAAGCCGAAGAACTCGTTGCTTCTAAACTACAATTTTTTCAGCAGATTGCGCACGAATTTCGTTCCCCGCTTACGGTGCTTTACGGTGCCGTAGAATACATCAAACGCCAACTTGGCAGTCCGGCTAAGGCGCCAGCCATCACCGA
>JBCDIR010000542.1:0-3161 GCA_038748735.1 Bacteroidota bacterium
ACAGCAGGGCAATGTTCAAAATATTCATACCCGTACCACCAAAGGCTTCCTTACCGATGATAACGGCAAAAGCAACGGAAATCGCCAAAATCCACAGGGGCAGATCCGGTGGCATAATGAGCGGAATGAGCGCTCCCGATACGAGGAAACCTTCCTCCACTGCGTGCCCTTTCTTGGCCGCGTAGTAGAATTCGATACCCAGTCCCACTACGTGCGTCACGATGAAGATGGGGATCAATTTCACCAAACCGTAAAAGAGTTTCAGGTGAAAACCTTCCAACAGCCCCGTGTACTGCCCAAGGGCCGTAAAGTGTTGGTGACCAATATTATAAGTACCAAAAACGTAGAGCAATTGTAGTGCTAGCACTACGTGTACCATCGTGCGCTTCAGGTCCATACCATCGCGTAGGTGTACGCCGCCAGCCGTAACGGTGTTGGGCGTGAACGCGAAGGTGAAAAAAGCGTCGTAGGCCGTGTGCAAGAAAGGCGAACTTTTCTTGTCTGGCTCGATGCGCTCGAAGAAATTGAGCAATGCCTTTTTCATAAGAGAAGTATTATTAATTTTTCAATCTTAGTTTACTAATCAGTGCTTTTGTCAAAACCTTATCCTTGGTCGCGGATGGTGTCCAGGCCACGACGCAGAATCTGCTGTAATGGCTGCTTCGACACGCAGACGAATTCACACAGCGCCACGTCTTCCTCGACCAATTCGAGTATACCGAGGCCTTCCATGCGTTCAATATCGTTGACCAAAACCGACTTCATGATGTGTGCTGGATAGACATCCATCGGCATCACTTGCTCGTAGTCGTTAGTGACTACAAAAGCACGCTTCTCGCCGTGGGTGTTCGTGTTAGCACGAAACTTCACGTCGGAGAAGATGAAGTTGGGGAAAGTATTGGAAATCGTTGGGCGCAGTTCGATGGGCGCTAGCCAACCGAACAACTCGTAAAAGTCGCCCTCTTCGATAACGGAAATCTGATCATCGTAAAAATCGAGGTAGCTGTTGGCGTCTTTCTTCGCGCCAGATAGTACGTCACCAGAAATAATGCGGACATTATCCGTAGCAATATTGCCACTCAACAACTCGTCGATATTGGCACCAGCGTAGGTCTGTACGTACTTCGGCTCCTTTAGTTCGGCCCCCGCAAGCGCAACAACGCGGCTCGCATCGTAAACGCCATTTAGGAACAATTTACCCAGCGTAATCACATCTTGAACGCCCAGCGTCCAGATGATGTCCGTACCACCTACGGGCGCGATGTGGTGAATTTGTACCCCCACGTTACCTGCGGGGTGCTTGCCCCGGAAGTAGTGCTTCTTGGCGTTGGCCGCTTCCGCAAAAACGGCGGCGGGTGCTACGTCACCACGAGCGTCGAGGCCGAGGTAGACATCACCGTCCGTTAGCTGAGCAAGTACATCTACTCCTCGTTGGAAAGCCACTTCTTGACCCGCTACCACTACATTGGCATCGGGTGCCAAGGGTGCGGTATCAAACGTAGATACAAAAATGTCGCGTGGCGTCTCGTTGGGACTAGCTACAATATTGAAGGGACGCTGACGGAACAAGCTCCACGCGCCACTGCCTTTGATAAATTCTACTAAATCGGCGCGGCTAGCTTCTGCCAGATTAGGCACTTCGTAGCTGCGACTCGTTTGTTCTTTATCCGCCAGGATGACCACTTCGGTGATGGCACGCTTGGCCCCCCGGTTGATTTCGATGACCTCGCCGCTAACGGGGGCTGCGAAAACCACGTCGGGCATTCCTTTGTCAAAGAAAAGTTGGTCACCCGCCTTGACGGTATCACCTACTTCAACGGTCATTTTGGGAATGGGCTTCAGGCCGCGAAAATTGGGGGGTTGCACGGCGTAGCGCGTAACGCCCGTAGCCGGAGCAGCAGCACCCGTAGCTTCACCCTCTAGCAGGATGTCGTGTCCTTTATTGAGCAAGTGAGTCGGCGTTCCCATGGTGAACTCCGGTGCTTTTCCTTTGAAGAAGTGTTGTAAACCCGGTAAGAGGGTCATACCATCATCTTCCATATTGATACCCTGGCGCTGCGCCTCGATACCAATTAGGTTATTGGCTACCTTAATAATCATGCTGAAAAACAACACGATGGCCAGTCCAGCCAGTACGTAGACAAAGATACTGGAGCCACTCAACGCAGACTGGGCCACCAGAGCCTCTACTGCGGAGACCAGGGCAAACGTTAAAATGACTTTATTCAAAGTTCCTTTCATTAGAATATCAATAGCTGAAACAAGGATTTTTCGTGCTAAAAGGCTAGTACCCAACAATTTATTGACGTACAGCGCCTAAAAACAGCACAAAGATAAGCAGATGGTAGCTTTTAGTTATTTTTACACGAAGTCAAAAGTAGCCAAAAGCGTCTATTTAGATTTTTTCTAAATAATTTTCCATTTCGCTTTTCCAACGCTGATAGGCGTAAGCGGCAATAAATACGTAGCTTACCATCAACAATGAAAACAGGTACGCGCCCTGCTGCCAGTATAAAATGGTATACGCCACATCAACCACTATCCAGTACCACCAGTTCGTCAACCGGCGTTGAATTAGCAAAAAAGTGGCCAAAACGGCAAAGGAAGTCGTAACTGCATCGAAGTAGGTAGCCGCCGCTGCCGTGTGGCTAAAGAAATAGCCAAGCAATACCCCACCCGTTATCCCCACGATGATTATATAAAGGTGTTCTCGCGGGCGAATGGTCGTAATTGGTAACCCCTGCTGCTCGGACGCATCCGCACTGGGTCGCACCCACTGGTACAAGCCCACAAACCCCATGATCACGTAAAAGACCTGCAACAACGCATCTGCGTACAAATTGTACTGGTAGTAAGATACGTAGGCCCACAGCGCACAACTGACGATACCGAAGGGCCAGCACCAGGGGTTGTTGCGCGCCGACAAGATGACGTAGACGAGGGCCGTGACCGTAGCCCACCACTCGTAAGCGCTGAGGGCTTGGAGGTTTTGGAGGAGGAGGTTAAGCATGCTTAAAGCTGGGTGAAAATCAGGGTGGTATTTTCTGTGTCTGGAATTATTTTATACAGGTTTTCTTCCTCAATGCAACTGTAAATATCCTTGGCCATTTGTGTGAGAGCAGTAGATTTTAGATTCGGAGAACCTCTGTCACCAGTCTTGG
>JBCDIR010000543.1:0-3160 GCA_038748735.1 Bacteroidota bacterium
GTCATGTATTCACAGCCGTGATCGCCGATGCCCTCAACAACGGTTTTTACCCCTGAGTTGCGTACCGCAAAACGTTCCCCCGCGCGGCCCTTGATGTAAGCTTCGCCATCGGTTGCGCCGTAGAAAGCTACGTTGCCAATGATGATATTTTCCGCCGGATCGAAGGTCGCGTGGCGGTCCGGAACGACGATGAGGCGGGCACCGGATAGTCCTTTACCAAAGTAGTCATTGGCCTCGCCTTCCAGGGTAAACTCTAGGCCATTGGCACCAAAAGCACCAAAACTCTGCCCAGCAGAACCTTGGAAGCGGTACTGTATGCACGCGTCGGGTAGGCCTTCCCCACCCCACTGTTTGCTGATTTCGTAAGACAGCATCGTACCCACGGCACGATCCGTATTCTTAATCGGAAAAATAGAACTGACGGACTGCGCCCCCCGCAGCGCTTGCCGCGCGTGAGCGATCAAACGGCGGTCCAAGACTTGGTCGATGCCGTGGTCCTGGGGTACTTTTTTGTACTGTCCCACTTCTTCACCGACGGGTTCTTTGTACAGAATAGTCGTCAGGTCCAGTTGGCGATATTTCCAGTATTGCACGTCCCGGTTGACTTTGAGCATCTCCACGTGACCAACCATTGCGTTGACGGTCCGAAAGCCGAGTTCGGCCATAATCTCACGTAAGTCTTGCGCTAGGAAACGGAAGAAATTGATGACGTGTTCCGGTTTGCCCGTGAAGCGCTTACGTAGTTCGGGATTCTGGGTAGCAATGCCAACCGGGCAAGTATTTACGTGACACTTACGCATCATGATACAGCCTTCCACGATCAGCGCCGCCGTAGCCACACCCCATTCCTCCGCGCCGAGTAGCGTAGCGATGGCTAGGTCACGCCCCGTTCGCAACTGCCCGTCTGTCTGGAGGGTGACACGATCACGGAGTTTGTTGCGCACCAGGGTTTGGTGACTTTCCGCCACCCCCAACTCCCAGGGTAAACCCGCGTGGCGGATAGATGAAAGTGGGGACGCACCCGTTCCACCGTCGAAGCCGGAAATCAGGATCGCATCGGCGTGTGCTTTGGCAACACCACTAGCGATGATACCCACCCCTGCCTTGGACACCAGCTTGACGTTAATGCGCGCTTCGCGGTTGGCATTTTTTAAGTCAAAAATGAGTTGCGCTAAGTCTTCAATCGAATAAATATCGTGGTGCGGCGGTGGCGAAATCAAGCCCACGCCGGGCGTAGAGTGCCGTACCCGCCCAATCCAATCGTCGACTTTGTGACCGGGGAGCTGACCGCCTTCTCCGGGCTTAGCGCCCTGCGCCATTTTGATCTGCAACTCGTTCGCCGTACTCAAATAGTGACTCGTTACGCCGAAGCGACCAGAAGCGACCTGCTTGGTGGCCGAGTTCATATCATTCCCCTCTTCGTCCAGTTGGTAGCGGACATCATCCTCGCCTCCTTCGCCGGAATTACTGCGTCCGCCGATGCGGTTCATAGCAATGGCCAGGGTCGTGTGCGCCTCCCAGGAAATGGAGCCGAAGGACATCGCCCCCGTCGCAAAACGTGGCAGGATGTTTTCAATCGGTTCGACTTCTTCGATAGGAATAGGATCGCCTTTGCGGAAAGCCAGTAAGCCACGCAGCGTTAATGCTTTTTGCGTTTGATCATTGATTTCAGCGGCGTATTTGCGGTAAGCGTCAAAGTCGTCGGTACGGGCAGCGATTTGTAGATAGTGGATACTTTTGGGATTGACAAGATGCGCTTCCCCCCGGCGTTTCCACTGGTAGATCCCGCCTACTTCCAGTTGTGGATTCGGTACCGAAACGGGTGGATAAGCTAGGGCGTGTCGCGTGAGCGCTTCCTGTGCGATGCCGTCAAAACCAACGCCCTGAATGCGGCTGACCGTACCCGTGAAGCAGCTCTCTACCACTTCGCTGTGTACGCCGAGGGCTTCAAAAATTTGCGCACCCTGGTACGATTGCAAGGTCGAAATACCGATTTTCGACATGATTTTTAGCAATCCTTTTCCGACGGCTTTATTGTAAACTTGGAGGTAGTAATCCCGCTCTTTTGCCGTGCCAAACGCCCCTTTTTTGTACAAATCGCTGATCGTTGCGTAGGTTACGTAAGGGTTAATGGCGCTAGCACCGTAACCGATGAGGGTCGCAAAATGGTGCGTTTCGCGGGCGTCTCCGGCTTCGACCACCAAAGAGGTCTGCGAGCGCAAACCCGTACGTACCAAGTGGTGGTGAATAGCACCCGTCGCCAGCAGACTCGGGATCGGTGCGTGGAAAGCATCCGCCTGTCGATCACTAATCACGAGTATGTTGTGCCCCTGACGTACAAGGTCCTCGGCTACGCCACAAATGTGGTCAATCGCCGCCTTCAAACGCCCCGCTTGGTCCCCGACTTTAAAGATCGCATTGACTACTCCGGCCCGGTAATCGGGATGAAACAATTGCCGCAGTTTGGCCAGTTCGTCGTTGGTGAGCAGCGGTTGTTCCAGGTGAATATAGCGCGCCCGCTCGGGTTTTACGTCCAGCACGTTCGGCTCGTTGCCCAACATAGCGTAGAGCGACATCACACTCCGTTCCCGAATGGGGTCGATGGGTGGGTTGGTAACCTGCGCAAAAAGTTGCTTGAAGTAATTGCTCAGATGCTGTGACTGTTGCGACAAGCACGCCAACGGAATATCCGCCCCCATCGAACCGATGGGATCTTTGCCTACTTTGATCATCGGCTCAATGATGACTTTGAGGTCTTCTTTGGTGTAACCGTGGAGCTGTTGCAAACGGAAAAGCGTTCCCTTATCCAGCGAGGTGCGCGGCTTATCGTGTAATGGAAACTCGTCGAGCGTCATGCGGTTAGCGTCTATCCATTCGCGGTACGGGAGGCGCTGACAAATCGTTGCTTTTAATTCTTCGTCGCCGATGACGCGGTGCTCTTCCAAGTCGGCAATCAAGATGCGGCCCGGTTGTAGGCGACCTTTGAGGATAATTTTGGCCGGATCAACGGGTAATGCCCCCGCCTCCGACGCTACGATTAGTCGGTCATCGTCCGTAAGGCAGTAGCGGGAAGGACGTAGGCCGTTGCGGTCCAGGGTAGCACCGACGAGGATGCCGTCCGTAAAGCAGATGCTGGCCGGACCATCCCAGGGTTCCATCA
>JBCDIR010000544.1:0-3159 GCA_038748735.1 Bacteroidota bacterium
GCGCAGATCAAGGCTTTTCAGGAAGCTGCCGACGTGACGGACCAAGCCCCCATCAGCCAGTTGACGTCCGACCTGGAAGCCCAGCATAACCGCCTGTCGGACCCGTTGATTTGGAGTCAGGACGTTGTCTACAGCGAAAGCGATTTTGCCAATTGCTTCATGGCTATCATGGCCGTTCAGCCACCCCAAACGGACGATCTAGTCGGGGAGTTCGGAAAATGTGTCACCCTCATTGACGGTGTTTTTACATCCGTTCCCGAGCGCGCTGCGACAGCCTTAAACCCCTGGAATTTGAAAGCGCTAGAGGCCATGCGGAACATCGAAAATAAAATGGTGGGCCGCACCAATCACTTTCTACAAAAGGGTATAAACCTCAACGAAGACCCCGCTTACACCGCCGTAGCCGAGCCGCTCAAACAGCACCGCCGCCAGTACAAGCACGGACTAAATACCTCCGTCATCACGGCGGATCAAACGCACGAGATTATGCTCAACCGGATCGCTTCGGTCATCAGCGGTACGACCGAGGTGCCACGCTACGTGCATACGCTCAAAGCTTTATCCAGCTTCCTGCTCCGGTTTATTCCGACTGCCTAATTCCTAGCCCCTCAAACCAATGATTATGATTCGCTTCTCCTCCTTTTGGGTGTTGCCTTGCCTCCTTTTTTGCGGTGTTTGCTCCGCCCAAACGGTGCTGGGTGACGCACAGCAGTTGTCCGCTCAATTGGCCATTTTGTCCGCTGATACCGCCCGGACGGGCCAGCAGGACACGGCCAAAGCACGCGTGCTGGCTACCCTCAGCTATTACGCCAGCGAACCCGGCAAAGTCCACAAAGAAGTGATTCCTTTTGCCGAACTATTGGGTAGCTATGCCAACAACCCCTCGCTCTCGGCTTATTTAGACCAATTAGCGGGTTGCGACCAGGGCTTGGCGCAAATTTTTCTGTACGAAATGGGCCGTAACCGTACGCGGGAACACCCTCTGCAATTGCTGCGCAGCGAAACGGTCACCTCTCCGGCCAATTACCTCTCCATCCAAAAGACGGTACAAGACTATCAACAACCACCACTGAACGACTTGCAAGCATTGTCGTCCAGTGCCAATAACGAAACGCCACCGCCGCCGCCCTCTATCCTCAACCAGCAGGCCATCGTGGAGGGCTTATTTTTGTTTCTGACCGAACGCGCTGGGGAAGAGGTGATGGTCACTTTCCTACAACGCCTCCTGGATAAGGACATCGGAACATTTAAGGAGTTGTTTCCAACGGTAATCAATGCCTACAGTAACTACCGTTTTACGTATTCCTCCTCTTTTTTGGCCAATTTGCGCGATGCGTTCTACGTCGATTTACAATTACTGGACCTCCGCTTGGTCGAGTTGTTCGGTAATCCGACTTACTTCGCAGATTTGCAGCGCGACCCCGTTCTACAGAATATTATGTCGGTCTATTTGCTCTATTCGCTGGTGCAAAACGACGTATCGGTGGTCGATGCAATGCCTACTTTGCACAGCTATTTATACCAGCGTTATTTGGCTAATGACAAAGAGCGTAACCTCCTCCTGGCCGAGACCGCTACGGACAGTCCGGAGTACGCTGATGTTCAAACGGCCGCCGAGCAAGTGATTGCCGATATAGCCGCTATTTACCAAGCGTTATCAGCCGTAGAATCGACGCTGCTCACCCGCTACGAGCAGTGTACCGTAGCGGCAGCGGGGCGGGGAGAAATGCTGACCATCATTCCGGCCAATGACTATTTCGCCGATCCGCGCTTTAGCCTGCGCACCTTACTCGGAGCGGACGAATCTACGCGACAGGATCTGCTGTTTTTACCCAGTTTGTTGCGGGGACGACTGGCGGAGAACTTGCAGCAAGGCTTCGCTACCGTGGCGGATTACGATCGCTTTTACGCCAATCCGCCCGAGCCGGGGGTATGGCAAGCGGCTGGACTAGCCATGGCGCGTCGCCTGTGTGGGGAATGGTATCAGCAGGCGTCCATCGATCAGTTGGTAGCGGACTGGCGTGCGTCTCTGCTCACCTACGATGCACAACTGCTGACGGGCGAACAGCACTTTGGTTTGGTCGATGCTTTTGCCCAAGACCAAGCACAGACCGAGGAAAATATTGCGCGCCTCAGCAAGGCTATCAGCGCCACGCAGACTTACTGGGGCGAGGCACTTACTCAGACGGACCAAGAGGCACTGGCGCTACTCAAAAAATTGTTGTCTAGTTATCCCGAAGAGGAGGCAGATTTGCTCCTGGCGTTCACGCCGGAGGAACAGGCGGCGGCAGAAGTCAGCCTGCTGCGGGCCAAAAAAGAACGCTTAGCAGCCATAGAAGCACGCTGGCAAGCCCTCTACGACCGGGTGGCGGCCAGCGGTGCAGTTCCGGCTTTAGCAACTTCATTCGACCCAGTGCGCGCCTACCTACAAGCCCGGGAGGAACCACTGGGGAAAGCTGCGGGTAGGATCGAAAACCTCCAGGGTCACCTCAATGAACTCGACGCTGCGCTCCGCGCTCTGGACCAGCAGTTTGCTCCCAGCTTGCGTCAGCAACAGTTTGATGCCGAACCCATGCTGCGCATCACCGACTTATTGGCCAATTGGATGTACAGCCTCCAGTCCGATAACGATAGTACCACTTTTGTTAGCCCGGCTTATTTCGGGCAATTACTCGAAGGACCGCTGGGGCAAGATGCTACTTTGGGCTTGATTAGCCAACAGCTCAATCATAGCGGACTGGGCAATGGTTTTTCGGGGGAAGGTTTACGTCTTTTCACCCAGGCAACGCTCCAAGAATTTGCCACTATCCCCGAGCGTGATACGCCCCTGCGCGACTCATTGGGTGGCTACTATCTCGCCGCTTTTGGTACCAATACCATCCGGCGAATACTGGATATGCCGCTGTTGCAAGTTCCCGGCAATTTACAACTTACCGAATCTTTTACGGATCGCTATCCAAAGCTCGAATACGTCAATACGACGGCTCAGCAAGCGCTCGATTTGGTGTTCAATTTAAAAACCAACAACCACCGACGGGCACTCAATAGCTTTGTGCATTTACTACAAGACGTAACTGAACTGGCCTACGGCTTGGATGATGACGACTCGCGCCCCGCAGAATTACTCGAATTCATGCGCAAATACGGTCCCTTCGTAGC
>JBCDIR010000545.1:0-3156 GCA_038748735.1 Bacteroidota bacterium
TGCTGGTCTTAATTTTGGTGATGAAATTTACGAATTTTATCACCTTAAACTCCTGTCCAGTTTTTGGGGGGAAGCTCATACTTAGTAGAGAATGTACTGCTATTTACTTGGTGTACACCCAATTATCATCATCAGATAATTCAGTGTGGAAAACGTAATCATCCACCACCAAACCCTGTAAATTCGCTAGTTCCGTGATACTTTCTTTGACGATGAGCTGCGCCATCTTTCCACGTGCTTTTTTAGCGTTGAAAGAGATAACTTTGAGTTTACCGTTGCGGTTTTCTTTGAAGTGAATGTGTAGTAATTGCCCGTTTAACGCGTCCGTTTGCACGGATTGAAAATACTCCTGCGAAGCCAGATTGACAATAGTGTCACCACCGCTCTGAGCGAGGTCATCGTTGATGAGATCGGTAATTTGCTGTCCCCAAAAGGCGTACAAATTCTTTTTGCGACCTACGGGCAAACGCGTTCCCATTTCGAGGCGGTACGGCTGAATCAAATCCAGCGGGCGCAGTAGACCGTAAAGACCCGACAAAATACGCAGGTGACGTTGGGCGAAAGCCCGCTCGTGTTCGTCAAAGCTATCGGCTTCGAGTCCCGTGTACACATCGCCCTTAAACATGAGCGCGGCGGGTTTAGCGTTTTCTACCGTAAATTCTTCCTGATAATCTACGTAGCGCTGGCGATTGAGTACAGCCAAGTTCTCACTAATACCCATTAGCGATTGTAAATCCGCAACCGATTGACGGCGTAATTTTCGGATCAACTGAGCACTTTGAGGCAGTAAACGCGGTTGGGTAGCGCGCATACCGTGTACGGGAGTTTCGTCTAAAGTTTTGGCTGGGGATAGTAAAACAATCATTTTCTGCACTTAATTATTAGCGAGGCAAAGATTTTGAACGGCTTTGTCCGGTTCTATAAATTTAATGAACCGTTTAACGGCGCTATTGTTTCCAGCCTGTTAATTTTACGCCTGATTTAATCTTTAGATTATGGGAAATACTGCACACCCCACCGTTGGAATTGATGATATGGCCGCCTACGTGCCGTCGCTCTACCTCCCGATTGAAGCCCTCGCCGAGGCGCGCGGAATCGAATATGCTAAGCTAAACAAAGGCTTGGGACTCACCGCCATGGCCGTACCGGACGTAGGCGAAGACGCGGCCACTATGATGGCCAATGCCGTGCGGGAGCTCATCGAAAAGAATCAACTCCAACCACAACAGATCGGGCGGATGTACCTCGGCACGGAAAGCGCCTTGGATGGGGCCAAACCTACGGCTACTTACGCCATGCAAATGCTAGAACAGTACTTTGCGCCCACCCACGGCCAGGACTGCTTTTTGCACTGTGATGCGGTGGACCTCACCTTCGCCTGCATTGGAGCGGTGGATGCCCTCCAAAATACGCTGGATTGGGTGCGGGGCGGTGCAGACCGGATAGGCATCGTCGTAGCCTCGGACAATGCCAAATACGAGTTGGGTTCTACGGGCGAGTATACGCAAGGAGCGGGTGCCGTGGCACTATTGGTCAAGCAAAATCCGCGCCTCCTAGCCTTCGATTCCCACTGGGGCGTGAGTACGCGCGCTGTCTACGACTTTTACAAGCCACTCCGCAAAGTCAAAAAGCGGGACCTCATCGCCGAAGCCCTGAAGCTAGCGGATCGTAACCACGTCAACCTCAGCGACCTCGAGGCTCAGCTCCAAAAAGGAATCACCGTAAAGGGCGTCCTCGACAGCAACGAACAAGAACTCAGCATCCACAAGGATACGCCCATCTTCGATGGTCCTTACTCCAACGATTGTTACCAACAACGCATCAAGGAAGCGCTGGCCCACTACCAGCAGCAGGCGGGCGCAGTACACGCGACGGACTGGTCGCAGTTGGTCTTTCACCTGCCTTATGCGTACCAGGCGCGTCGCATGTTTGGCGAAATTTTCTGGGCCGAGCAGCAAAACGGACCGCAGGGCGAACTTCTCCGCAAGCAAATCGGGATGGACCGCCCCGAGCGAGCCGACTTTACCGACGAGGCCGACTTTGCGAAGGCACAAACGAGCTTTTGGCGAGCGGTGACCAAAACGCCCTTGTACCGTACGTTCGTCAGCGAAAAAATTGCGGCGGGCGAGCAAGCGTCCAGTTTGGTAGGCAACGTCTACGCAGGTAGCGTTTTTCTGGCGCTGATGAGTACGCTAGAAAACGCCGGCGAACAACTCGGAGTTGGGGATACGGTCGGCTTTTTTGCCTACGGCAGCGGCTCCAAGAGTAAGGTGTTCAGCGCTACCCTCCAAGCCGAAGCCGCAACGGTCATCACGGGTTTTCAACTGATGCGCCACCTCCAACAACGGCAAGCCATCGACTACGCAACCTACGAACAACTCCACCGCCAAGCGGCCACTGGTCCGCGTACGGCACGACGAAATACGTTCTATCAAACGGAGATGAATGAACAGGGCGTTCGTACCTACCACATTCCGCAAATTGTGGCTGCGCATGCCTGAGATTGATCGGTGATTGACCGGAATAATTGAAAAGGGGGCTAATTATTTAAACGTTAGATGAAGGGAGCTTGCGCACTAACCGTGTTCGCTTAAACCCTGCGGGTGCTTTAATAGTATGGGATGAAAATAGTCCTTTATGAACTTGATACTGCCGTTGTGAAATCCACCATTTTATGTCGGAAAGTGGAAGGGAGATATATTATTGATGGCTACGATAGAGGAAAAATTATTAAGGAAACAATTGGAGGGTATGGTTATGAATACTCTATGAGAATAGATGAGATTGAACTAGATAAATTACAAGTAAATCAGCATAACAAATTGGATAATGATTCATTTATGATGACCTGGATGGAGCAATTCATTAGTGACCCAAAGTGCTTTTCAAAGATTAAAGCTCAATTTGACAAGTACGAGGTGAAATATGATTATTTCAGTTGGAGAGATGGAAGCTAGAGTCATTTTACTGAAGTTTAAAATACTAGTAGTTGTTTTAGAGTTGAATGATAAGATCATCGAACGCTCAGTAAATGATGATAATTTCAAAGACTTTGAGGATGGCATCCAGTATTACACTGCTCTTGAAAATGAAGCAGAGATCATAATTACTAGAAACTTGAAGGATTTTAGCGCTTCGAAGATTCCTGTAATGACA
>JBCDIR010000546.1:0-3151 GCA_038748735.1 Bacteroidota bacterium
CTGACGCACACTAGTGATCAGGTCAATAAAATAGGACTCATGACGACAGTCGCCTTTTTAGTTTTGGGTATTTACACCCTAGCATTACTCTACATCACCGTCTACTGTGTGATGCAGTTCAACCTGCTGTACTACTACAAGCGTGGTCGCCGCAAAACGCCCGAGGAGTTGATCTTGGAGCAAACGCCCGTTCCGGCACAGTTGGCAACCGCAAGTACTACCACTACGGCTACCATCGACGACGGTGGGGTATTGATCGCCACGGCGGACAACGATTCGGAAGTGTACCCCTTTGTAACGGTTCAGTTGCCAATTTACAACGAAATGTACGTCATTGGCCGCCTGATTGATGCCGTGACGCAATTCGATTATCCCAAAGATCGCTTCGAGATTCACATCCTCGACGACTCCACCGACGAAACGATCGACATCGTTGCTGAGAAAGTCCGGGAATACCAAGCCAAAGGATTCCAGATTGCCCAGATCACGCGCGAAAAGCGCACGGGTTTCAAAGCGGGTGCATTGCGCGATGGGATGGCCGCCGCAAAGGGTGAGTTCATGGCGATCTTCGATGCGGACTTCATCCCCAACCCCGACTTTTTACAGCGGACGATTCCTTTCTTTCAGGATCAAAGTGTGGGCGTAGTACAGACCCGTTGGGAGCACATCAATGAAGATTATTCGCTCATCACGCGCCTGCAAGCCCTGCAGCTCAACGTACACTTTACCGTGGAACAGGTAGGTCGCATGAACGGCGAGTACTTGCTCCAATTCAACGGTACGGCGGGCGTCTGGCGACGGCAAACCATCGAAGATGCGGGGGGCTGGGAAGCCGACACCCTCACCGAAGACTTTGACCTCAGCATCCGCGCACAACTGAAGGGCTACAAGATTCGCTTTCTGGAAAACGTAGGTTCTCCCGCCGAGCTACCCGCCGAGATGAACAGCTTCAAATCGCAGCAGTTTCGCTGGATGAAGGGCGGGGCCGAAACAGCCAAGAAAATGCTACCTACGGTCTGGAACTCCGACCTGAGTAGAAACCAGAAGATTCACGCTACCAGTCACCTACTGGGCAGTACTATCTTCGTTTTCGTTTTCTTGACGGGCGTATCCAGCGTACCACTCCTGTTTTTCCTCAGCGATTTGATCGAACTGGGTTTTAGTAAAAATTTCTTTGCCTACTTCTTGGTCGGATTACTGTCGATCATCGGTATATACTACGTGGCGAATATCCAAAGTCCGGCCAATCAGGAGAAAGACCTGGGTAAAGCAATTATCAAATTTGTCGTCTTGTTTCCCTTGTTCTTATCGCTCTCCATGGGCTTGGCGCTACACAATACTGTGGCGGTCTTTGAGGGGTACCGGGGTAAGAAATCACCCTTTGTGCGTACGCCGAAGTTCAACATCAAAAGTATGAAAGACAGCTTTGCCAAACGCAATTATTTGTCCACCAAAATCAGCTGGACAACGATTGGCGAAGGTTTGCTATCCGTTTACTTCTTCGCAGCCGTGGCGGGTGCTTTTTACGTACAAAATACCACTTTCATCATCTTTCATTTGATGCTAGCCCTGGGGTACGGAGCTATCTTTTGGTTCTCGCTACGTCACGCACGGGTTTCGTAATCATTTGACGCTTTATTAGCGCAATTTTTCGATCTCCAAGCAGTTAAATAAGTCCTAGTCTCCTATTTTTGCAGTCTTCGACCAACTTCGATTCTAACCTACTTATGGATTTACAACGTACTAAACGACTACTCGATAAAATCAACGCCCTGCACAACAGCATCAGTGTGGATAATCAGGTGAGTTCCATTGAGCGCGATTTACTCCTCAGCTACATCCGCCAATTCTACGATGCCTGTCATTCCGATGCTCCCACACGGGTCGACCAACGTGTCGCCCCCGCCCCCGCTCCTGTTCGGGTTGACCCTACCCCACCAGCCGCCAAGCCCGTTGCCGCCGCGCCACCGCCACCGCCGCCCGTGGTAGAAACACCCCCTCCTACTCCTGCGCCGCCTCCACCAGCTCCCAAGCCTACCCCCGCCCCCGTGCGGGTCGATTCCACGCCAAAAACGGCACAACTAACGCCCGAGTTAGCGGCCCTGTTCCAGCATCAGGCCGCCAAAGAGCTGTCCGAAAAACTCAGTCAGCAGCGGATTACCGATCTGACCAAAGCGCTTTCCATCAATGATAAGTTACTCTACGCCAACGAGTTATTCGGACGAGACATGGCTCGCATGAATGGTGTACTACAAGAAATAAACGGTCTTAAAGACATGGAAGCGGCCAAGGCAATGCTAGGCGAGATCGCGGCGACTAACAACTGGGCCAACGAAGAGCGTACTGATATTGCGAAGAGCTTTATTAAACTCGTACGGCGCAAGTTCAGCTAACTAGGTTGTTTGTTTGTTACTGCTTGGTTAAGATTAACTCACGATCTTGAATCAACGATTTTTTGTTCGTTTTTTAGTGAAGTGATTTGAGGGTTGTTTACATCCAACAAATTCAAGCTAAAAAAGGAACTATTGAAAAAAATCGTTATCCCTAGCTCACGGTAGTGACTAGGTCAATAATTAAGATTACTTAATGAACTTCATTTTATAATCCGCCGCCACTTTCCCCTTGCGGATTTTGTCGAGCTTACGCCGAATCAATTGCCGCTTGATCGGTTTGAGGTGTTCCGTGAACAATACCCCGTCGATATGGTCGTATTCGTGCTGAATTACTCGGGCGTTCATCCCCTTGAAAGTAGCTTCGTGCGTCTCGAAGTTTTCATCTTGCCAGCGGAGGCGTAGTACGGGCGGACGATTGACCTCACCGCGCACGTCGGGTATGCTGAGGCAACCTTCCTCGTAGGCCCATTCTGGCCCCGATTCTTCGATTTTCTGCGCGTTGATGAATACTTGTTTGATCCCCTGGTCTTCCTGCCCTTCGTCCATAATCTGTACTGTATCCACCATGAATATGCGGATAGAACGGCCAATCTGTGGTGCAGCGAGCCCCACACCGCTCGCGTGGTACATGGTTTCCCACATATCCGCTAACAGCTTTTCCAGGCCGGGATAATCAGCGTCAATTTCCGCCGCCACCTTCTTCAGTACGGGTTGCCCATAAGCATAAACCGCTAAGATCATACGTATCGGTGTGTTTC
>JBCDIR010000547.1:0-3142 GCA_038748735.1 Bacteroidota bacterium
CAGGATGTTGCGGTACCCCAAGCGGTCCGCAGCGAGTAATACATTGGACGTATTGGTCCAGTCGCTTTTGTAGCGAAAATCGTGGCGACTGAGGAAAGCATCGTCTCCGTTGCAGAGGGGAGCAAACCAAGCTACCTCCGCTCCCTGGAGGTGAGGAGATCGAATCGTAATTGGCGCAAGTGACATATACCCGTTTGATTATTTGCGCCAGCAAGGTACGGGTAATTTAAATATGTGCTCAACGCAACGCCAGCGCCGCATTTTCTAGCTCCCGCATGCGGGCAGCTTCCGCAACGGTCTTATCACCAAAACCACACAGGTGTAACACGCCGTGTATCATCACCCGGCAGCACTCGTCGTAGTAAGTGATGCCTCTGTCATGGGCATTTTCCACTACGCGTTCCAGGCTGATGTACAAATCTCCGTGAATGTGCGGGGGCGGTGCGTAAGGAAAAGTGATAATATCCGTGAGGGTATCGTGATCGAGATAATCGACATTAATGCGGTGCAAGTAGTTATCACTACAAAAAATGTACTGCAACGCAACGAGTTCTGCCCCGTGTGCGGCAATAACCTGCTTGATCCAGGGCGTGAGTGCCGTCGGGTCAAAGTCGGGGGTAGCTATATCTTCAAAATGATAATTGACCGTAGCGAGATCATCGCCCGGCAAAGAAGGAAAAACGATACTGGACAATTATAATTATATCTTGAACTGCATCTCTACCGTACGGCCACCGTTGCGGTACGCTAGTTTGTCGGAGAGGTGGTGCATCAAAAACACCCCACGGCCGCCACAGCGACAGAGGTTCTCTTCTTGGGTAGGATCGGGTATGCTCTTTAGGTCAAAACCACAACCTTCATCGGAAACTTGGATAGCTAATTTACCCTTAGCTTCCCGGAGGTTAATAGATACTTTTTTGCTCCGGTCCTGGCAATTACCGTGGATGATCGCATTGTTGACGGCCTCCGTTAAACTGATGAGAATGTTGCCGTGTTGATCGGCGTTGAGGCGATACCGAACACTTAACCGCTGGACGAATTGCTCTACTAGAGCGATGCTGTTCGGTTCGGAATTTAAACGGAGCATGAAAGCTTTTGTACTGGTCTTGGTCATACGCAAAAATGGTGGGTAGATCCTGTTGTTTTACAGCAACCGTGGAGGTTGTGCGTGTTACTTTTCGGTTGAAAGTCGTCATTCAGAATTTGGGGGCGGGGCGGTGTATGCTCTTAAACAGTTGGATTACAAAAGTAGCCGATTGCCTAGAAAGTGTCAAGGGTACCCTATCTAATTTCGGACAAATAGCTCTTCTTACTGAAAGAAAAATTTAATCTACATACATTCAACATAATGATTTTCAGTTAATTATAAAAACAATAATCATAAAAAATGAAATAGTTTTTTAAAAAGCAGATATGTTAAAATCGTAAAAAAGCAGAATCGTGCCCTGCAAATACTTCGTCAGCAGGGGATAATACGGGTTCAGGTCTTACTTTTGCTCCCGATCAACAAACGGAAAATCTATGCCCAAGTTTGATTCCATAGCGACGCTACAAGCGGCCCTCACGCAAGGCACCACCACTACCTCAGCCGTAGTGGACCACTATCTTGCGCGCGCCGCCGCTACGGACCACCTTAATATCTACGTAGAACTTTGGGCGGACGAAGCTCGTTCCCTTGCCCAAGCCCAAGATGAAAAACGCAAAGCGGGTGCGCCCCTCGGACGCTTGGCGGGGGTGGTCGTCTCCCTCAAAGACGTTATTTGCTACGCGGGCCACGGTGTCACGGCGGGATCGAAAATGCTGACGGGCTTCGAATCCCTATTTTCCGCTACCGCCGTAGAGCGCTTGCTGGCCGAAGACGCCATCTTGATTGGCCGCACCAATTGTGACGAATTTGCGATGGGTTCTACCAACGAGACCTCTTATTACGGTCCTACCCGCAACGCTGCTGACCCAGAACGTATTCCCGGTGGCTCCTCGGGTGCGGCGGCAGTGGCGGTGCAGGCGGATACCTGTTTAGTCGCCCTGGGGAGCGATACGGGCGGTTCGGTACGGCAACCCGCTGCCTTCTGTGGTGTGGTCGGGCTAAAGCCTTCCTACGGGCGTATTTCCCGTCACGGTCTGCTGGCCTACGGTTCCTCTTTCGACCAAATCGGCCTACTGACCAACACTGTAGGCGATGCGGCCCTCTGCCTAGAAATCATCGCGGGTGCGGATGCGTACGACAGCTCGGCGGCGGCACAATCCGTTCCGGCTTACAGCCAAATGAAACCAGACGATTCGGTCCATAAGATCGCCTACATTCGCCCCGCTTTGGAGCATCCCGAACTGGACCCGGAGGTTCGTACCAATACGGAGCAGTTTCTCCGTCGCCTCGCAGCTGCCGGACATACGGTCACCCCCGTCGAATTTGATCTGCTGGACTACATCATTCCGGCCTATTACGTACTCACCACGGCGGAGGCGTCGAGCAACCTGTCCCGTTACGACGGCATCCGCTTCGGTTACCGCAGCCAAGCGGCAGACAGCCTGGAGGCTACGTATCAACAATCGCGTACGGAAGGTTTTGGTACGGAGGTCAAGCGGCGAATTATGCTGGGTACTTTCGTGCTCAGTTCGGGTTATTACGATGCTTACTATGCGCAGGCACAGAAGGTGCGGCGTTTGCTCACGGATCGGTTGGCGGCCATTTTTGCGGAACACGATTTTATCTGCCTCCCAGCGGCTCCCACTCCGGCTTGGCGCTTGGGCGAAAGCCTGGAAGACCCCGTAGCGATGTACTTATCCGACATCTATACCGTGGCGGCGAACATGGCGGGTATCCCCGCGATTAGCCTCCCAAACGGTACCCACGCTTCAACGGGTATGCCACTGGGTGTGCAATTAATGGCCCCTGCTTTTGCGGAAAAGGAGTTACTGAATTTTGCGGAGCAGTGTTCGGCATAAATCAGGCTAGCACTGCGAAGCATTTTTTCTTTAAAATATCCGTTGCCCGTAAGCTTCAATCATGCGGTAGGGATAGACTTCCGGTAAGGCACTCACTTCGTCCAAGGCTGCCAACTCTTCCGTACTCAATTGGAGGTTAGCCGCTGCTAGATTCTGCTCCACTTGCTCCAACGTACGCGGCCCGATAATAACGGAC
>JBCDIR010000548.1:0-3142 GCA_038748735.1 Bacteroidota bacterium
CCGAGTTCTGGATGATCGAACCGGAAGCGGCCTTCTTCGACATCGACAACAATATGGACTTGGCGGAGGACTTCGTGAAGTACCTCATCAACTACGTACTGGATAACTATCTGCCCGAGTTGGAAATGCTCGATCAGCGCATCCAACAAGCGGAGAAAAACCTACCCCAGGCGCAGCGCCGTCCGATGGGGCTTATCGAAATGTTAGGCTTCGTAGTAGACAATGATTTTGCGCGTATCACCTACACGGAAGCCGTCGACATGCTACGCCGCAGCAAGCCGTTCAAAAAAGGCAAATTCGAGTTCGAGCCGCAGTGGGGCGAGGACCTCCAGGCCGAACACGAGCGCTGGTTAGTGGAGAAAAACTTCAAAAAACCCGTCATCGTCCGCGACTATCCCAAGGATATTAAGTCGTTCTATATGCGCCTCAACGATGACGGTAAGACCGTCGCCGCTATGGACGTCCTCTTCCCCTACATCGGCGAAGTCATCGGCGGCTCCCAACGCGAAGAACGTCTCGACGTCCTCCAAAGTCGCATGGACGAAATGGGCGTTCCACAGGAAGAACTGTGGTGGTACTTGGACCTACGCAAATTTGGCGGTGCCCCCCACGCGGGCTTTGGTCTCGGCTTCGAGCGCATCGTCCAGTTCATTACGGGTATCACTAATATCCGCGATGTGATTCCATTTCCGCGGGCGCCGCGGACGGCGGAGTTTTAAATTGTTGTTTTTATTTTTTAAAAATTATTTTGTTTTTTATCGAAAATGGCTTATCTTTACGCAAGATTTGGCGATACATCTTATCACACTTCTCATGTATCGTACCTGCCACTAAGTTGCCATTCCAAGAGTGGTTTTCCAATGTATATATACAGCCAACCAATTTGTTGGTACTCGTTCGGTGCGACCATTTAGCAATGGGCGAACGAGTAGCTTAGCAGCTGTACAAATTGGTTATTATTTGTGTGCCGTCTTGTTGTATACTGCAACGAGGTGGAGGTCTAGTAGTGTGCCGTCCTCGCTGGTCGACGGAGGGCACCTTGAGCTCGGGCGCCGGGCGGGGCCCCCACCCTGGTGGGGGCGTTGTACGCCCCTATTACCACCAAAGAATACCGATTAAGAGGTGACTGAACCTTGCTCATTAACCGCTCCCTTACCACCCAAAGCAGCCACTAAAGCGAGGAGTGAGTAGCCCCTACCGCGCCCGGTAAGCCAAGTAAAACCCGTACCCTAAACCCCGTGCGCCGCCAAAACCACCCACGTTGAACGAACCTTGCAAACCAATCCGAATTGCATCACCGTCTACGATGCCGGAAGGGAGAATATACCCCAACTGAACGTTCGCCGTCTGATTGAGGGCGTAGGCCAGCGCCCCCCAAAATTGGCGCTCCATTTCTACGTGGATGTTAGCTTGTACATTGACGACATTACCCGCCGTATTTATCCATAATGATGGCTCAATGATGAGGCTATTGTTTTGTGCGCGGTAGCCGACGGTGCCGTTGGCGTGGAACGCCCGCCGCAGGTTACCCGTCGGTAATTCTTCCCGAAAAGTGACGTCTTGTGGAAGGATTTGATTGGTACCCGCACCGACGAAAAAGTAGCTTTTATTGTCCGGTCCGCTGGGGCGCGACGCGAAGTAAAGTCCTGCCCCCACGTTCGGGACGATGACGCTGAACTCCCCCACGGGTTGCAGCGGATCATCGGGGTGGAGGGTGATGTAGTTGGCCCCGTCTACGAAGGTCTGCTGCATGGCCAGCTGGAGGCCGATGCTCAGTTGTGCGTCCTTGCGGGTACGGGCGCGTTTCCTCCGCCGACGGCTGCGGCGGGAGCCGAACCCCAGCTTGTAAGCGTACGTCAGTCCGAGTACGTTATTCCGCAAAGGTTCAATTTCGTCCAGCGAGAGGTAGCCACCGAAGCTAAAATTCTGCTTCGGCACCGGATACTGCCCGTAAATCGTTGTGGTTTGTGGCGAGGATTCAAAGCCAACCCACTCCTGTTGGTGCGTAGCGCCTACCTCCCACTCCAGCGGTTCGGGGGAGGTCATGGCGGGGTTCCACATAAAACTGTTGGTCGCAAAGGGGCTACGGCCCGGGAGTTGCTGGGCGTGGGTAGTGGCTGTGAATGCGAGGATAAAAAATGCCATAAGGGACGCACCTGCCCGCATGCGTCGGCAAGGCAGGTGGTAATGCCTACAGTGAATAGCTTTGGACATATATATCTTTTTTGAGGATGCGGTCAAGGACGTACTGCAACCTGCCTCCGGCAGACAGGCACGTCCATACCTGCATCACTGTGGCATAAAATCTGTATAAAATTTGCGCTGCGCACCTCTGTACATCCCTCGGTGTTCGCTGTGATAATCACGCTAAAACAGCCGGGACATGCGCCTCACTCCCAAACAATCGTCAACGTCTGCTGCACACGCCCCGAGCGGAATTCGAGCACGTAGAAGTAATTACCCGCCGGTAACTGCTGACCGTTGTATATCCCGTCGAAGCGTTCTTCGTCGCGTTGATAGTTGAGTTTTTGGTACACCAAGTCGCCCCAGCGGTTGTAGACCTTGAGGGAATTGGTGCCAAATTTGTCAATTTCCCCAAAGTCGAGGGTGTCGTTGCGACCGTCACCGTTGGGCGTAATCAGGTTGTAGGGCGTGATGCTTTCTACCGGATTATTGGCAATCAAAACTACTACCTCATCTATGGTCACGCAGCCGTTGATATCCGTGATCGCTACAACGTAAGTAGTGCTATCTGTTGGCATGACGATCGGGTCGGGGATGCTATTGTCACTTACCCGGAAGGGGTTCTCTTGCCACTCGTAAAAGATACCACCACTCGCCCGTAGTTGCCCCGCGTCGCCGGGTGCTAGGCAGGTGTCCTGCCCCGCCGTAGCGAGAATATCGTAGACCAAAATTTCAAAATCTAGGGTATCAAAGCCGCAGTCATTGCCTACCTCTACGGTAAACAATTTGGTCTCTTTTGGAAACGCTAGCGGGTCAGCAATGTCTCCTGCGCTCAGGCTAGCCATGCCGCGTAGCCAGCGGTAACTGTTCCCCCCACTGACGTCAAGCTGTAAGGTGTCATTGGGGCAAACCTCCAAAAAATCATTATTGAGTACCGCCGTCGGTGGACCGCCCGCCG
>JBCDIR010000549.1:0-3140 GCA_038748735.1 Bacteroidota bacterium
CAACTGGATAGACGGTAGACCTACCGCCGACAAAACCAAAGCCATCTCTGGAGAAACGGTAAATGGTTTTCTTACTGAATATAGCGTAGCCGCGGCTTCATCACTTACACGCATACCTAAAGGCTATACATTTGCCGAAGCAGCTACTCTGCCATGTGCTGCTTTGACCGCTTGGCGAGCATTGGTGGTAGAAGGGCAGATCAAGATGGGAGATACCGTCCTTATTGAAGGTTCTGGTGGAATGTCCATTTTTGCGTTACAACTAGCGAAAGCAGCCAGTGCCGAAGTATACGCCACGACCTCTTCCCCTGCCAAAGCCGAGCGCCTCAAAGCCCTGGGTGCCGCTGCTGTCGTCAATTACCGCGAGGACGAACGCTGGGGTAAAACCATCAGCAAACTCACCGACGGCGGCGTGGACCACGTACTAGATGTCGGCGGCGGCTCAACGATGAAGCAGTCGATTGAAGCCGTGGGCGTAGGTGGCCACATTGCTTCCATCGGCATTCTCGGCAACGGACGCAAAGGAGAAATCACTTTCCCCAAGCTATTCTTTAAACAACTGACCATGAGTGGCTTAGCCGTCGGTAGCCGGGCGATGCAGCAGGATATGATCCGCGCCATTGAGCAAGCCAACTGGCGACCAATCCTTGACCGCACCTTCGCTTTCGACGAACTGGCGGACGCGTTTCGCTACCAAGCGACGGGGCAGCACTTTGGAAAAATTGTGTTGGAGTGGTAACCCAACTCACCGCTTGGTCACAATAATTTTACGCGTTACGACCTGCTCATTAATCAGAAACTGAAGCAGGTAAATGCCACTTTCCAACGCTAAATCTATACGCGTTCGGTGCTGAACCATTCCTGCTTGTACGGCTTGACCACTGAGATTGAAAACGGTGTAAGTTGCGGACGCGTCCATTGCTCCAAAATCGAAAAAGAGTTGGCCCGCACTCGGGTTGGGGAACACTCGAATAGCGGATAATGTAGCTGCGTCTTCCTCCGTTGCAACAAGTTCACAATCGTAAGTATCCGGATCGTAAGCTATACCAAATTCCTCGGTGATGTGGTCCACAATATGATCTGCTCTAGCTTCCGCAAAACCGATGAGTCTATCGCTAATAGCGCTCTCCCAGTTATCAATACTGCTGGGGTAATTCCAGCGTGCCAGATGATCACTAATCCCGTCAGTATACTGCTGTTGGACCGCTTCGACAATTTCACTCACCCGCTCAAACGCAAATTCATTACGCATGAGGCAGGCCATTCTAGCCACGAATCGCTCGCGGAAGGCTGGTGATTCGAGCAATTTTCTGAATAAAAAAGTGCCGTCCTCGTATGTTTGCACGGAGCAGCCCGCTACGTCTGTGATACAGCCTAAAACATTGTAGCTTACCGGCAGGTGCCCCCAGCCGCCATCCAGGTCAAAAAAAACCTGTCGCCACAGGCCGCTGGTCCCGTAGTTCCACAGCTTATTGTTATAGCGCGGCCAGTCTTTGTTGTTAAAGAAAATTTCGGCGCAGTAGTAGTCGACAATACTCTGAATATCCAGAAAAGACTGGACGGTCTCGTAATGCTGAGGGTCGGCTAAATCGTGCGAGTGCAGGAATGCGTAAAGGTCGATATGTCCCTGGTTACTTCCCTCAATGGTCCCCCAATCGGGTGGTAAATCGGGGAGGTTCCCCGAGCGGTGAACGACAATATTGACGGAATCTTTAGCTAGATCAAAACGCTCTGCGACGTAGTGATGGTCAAAGTATTCGCGCAGATTGTGCATTCCCCAGTATTCGCCATTAATAAAAACAATGACGGGTTGAGCCGCTAACGACTCAAAGGCCAAATCCTCACAAATTTTAGCAGAACACTCATCCTTAATCAGCGTTCGGTTCCAGCAGCCGGAGGACTGTCTCAACACCACCTTATCAAAAATGCGATAAGATCGTTGCTCAAAAAGCGGATAGTTAATTTTACTGTTGCCGTATTCCGAACGCGCATAAAGCCGGAGCGACTTTTGGGGGTGATTACGTCCTTTACCGCCGTGGGTACGCAGGCCTACGCCGTGGTTGAGCAGTAACGCTCCAGCGGGACTGAAGTACTGAAAATGCCCTACCCTTTCCCAGTCTCTACCTTTTTTAAAGTAGTTGCCGGACCAAACGGGATTAGCCGGGTTGTAATGAACGCCCTGCACGTAAATACCGGTATCCGGATGAAACAAATTATCTGGATCAGTCAGGATAGAAACCAGGTGAAAGTCACTAAAACGGGTGTTGATATCCTCCGCAATAAAGATCGTTTTGTGGTAAATCTTAGAGGTTCGAACCCCGTCGGTAAAGGTAGCCGCTTTGATGACGTGGGCGTTGAACTGATCGCCACTAGGAGCGCTCCAACTCGGACTCGTACGAAGGTTAGCCAGTACATCGGGATGGTCCGTCAGCTCGCTCAGCTCAATATTTTCGCTGAATAAGAAAGCCGCGAGATCGGGGTCCGTACCGTCGGTGGTGTAGTAAATCTCCTCTTCCGTATTAGCGAGCATGGACAACTCAATCGGCTCGGTGTAAAAGCCAGATGGATGCGAAAAAGTTATCCCTGACACACTCGTATTCGACGCATTGGGGCTACTAACGGAGAGTGCTTCCAGGTAAGCGCCACCGTCCGTAGCTCTGCCGTAAGAAATATCCGTAGCGACGGAAACGGGCCGAAAGTAATCGACCACTTCTGCCGTCGGAGCGGTCAGTTGGATAGCCTCTCCGGCGGCTTTTAGCTTGAAATTGGTGTGTAAATACGGTCCATCGACTCGGTCCTTACCGGAAGCAAAAACGACCAAAAAATCTTCCGGAGCAATCGTTACTGCCGGAAAGACCCACTGGAAGGGGGCCTCCTCATCGTCCGTTAGGCCGTAGCCGGATAAATTAACGGGTGCAGTTCCTGCATTGTAGAGCTCAATCCAATCGGGAAAATCGTTATCCTCATCCGCCAAGGTATGGTCGTTGGACAACATGAACTCATTAATGAATAGCTGCGTCTCCTGGGCACGCAGCCAGTAGCCACCTGCTGACAACAGCAGGCATAAGGTGGTTATTTTAAACATCAGTCGGGTGTGGGTTGGTGATTTTAAATTCGTGTCTATTTACCTGGTCACTAAC
>JBCDIR010000550.1:0-3136 GCA_038748735.1 Bacteroidota bacterium
CAGCAGGTCGCCCATTTCCTCCAACTGAGCCGGACTGATGGATACGAACGCCCACCCCAGCGCTTCGGCGGTTGCCGCCACGATGGCCGTTTTACCAATGCCGTGCTCCCCCCACAGACAAACGGGTGGCACCGTTGCGGGCGGACTGACCAGCAGACGCCCCAAGAATTCTTGGGCTTGTTGGGGACTCAAAGCAGTATCCGTACTTGTTGTAGAAAACATTTGCTCGCCGTATTTTGGAGCACTAAAAGTAGTACCTTCCTTACTTTTTTGGGTAAAATGCTGGTTCATTCCAACAATTTTATGATTTTTGTAATCTGTTTATTTTCCGTGTTTTAACCATACTATGTAGAAAACGACTGTGTTTCCGCCCCGACGGAACGGGACCAATCCTGTGAACAAATCGTTTTCCCTATGAGACGCTACTTATTGAGCCTAGCCGCGTGCTTGGCCACTTTAATGGTATTGGCGCAGCCGCGCGCAGAAATCGGACTCCTCCTGGGCGGTGCTGCCTACCTGGGTGATTTAGAGGCCGAGGACCGCTATCCTAATACGGAACTGTTGGAATTCACCCCCAGCATTTACGCAGCATTACCAATTGGTTACCGCTGGCAAGTACGGGCTAGTTTGCTATGTGCTGAACTACGCGGCGATGACCGTCTTCACCCTAGACCAGAATTTATTGAGCGTGATTTTGCTTTCGACAGCAAGCTGTGGGAAGGAGCGCTACAACTCCACTGGGAGCCGTTTGCCAAGCGGCGTTTTCCGGCGGAAGGTGGGTACAAACGCATTGTTTCTCCTTACCTCTTTGCGGGAGTGGGTTTCAGTTTTTTTGACACCAACACTCATTTTGGTAATCCAGGAGTTGACGGCTTTTCGGAAGCCATCAAAATGGACCAACGGGCCGAAGAATCCCCCGCGTTCGTTCTTCCCTTCGGCGGCGGGGTTCGCTTCGATTTGAGTCGTCGTATCAGCCTCGGGTTAGAATTGGGCGCACGCAAGACGTTTACGGATCAATTGGACGGCGTCTCTTTTGCTGGTAATCCTGACAAAGATGACTGGTACGTCATTGGTGGACTCACCCTAGCCTACCGCTGGCAAGTGGACGATTACGACCGCGATGGCTTCCTGGACCTAGTCGACCAATGCCCAAAAGTAGCGGGCTTGGAGCATACTAAAGGTTGCCCCGATAGTGACGGAGACGGCTTGGCCGATCAGGAAGATCGCTGCCCGTTTCAGGCGGGTAAGGTCCAAGCTGAGGGTTGCCCCGACAGCGATTACGACGGCGTTCCCGATTTTTACGATGACTGCCCCGATTATCCAGGGGACCTTTCTGCCAAAGGCTGTGCAGATCAAGATGGTGACGGTGTTCCCGACGATGACGATTTATGCCCTAACTGTCCGGGCGAGGCCGCTCTCTTTGGGTGCTTAGATAGTGATGGAGACGGTATTGAAGACAGCCTGGATCGTTGCCCCCACTTAGCCGGACCGCGAACCGGGCAAGGTTGTCCGTACGTCGACTCGGACGCCGACGGAGTATTTGACGGTGAGGACGAATGCCCACAACTTGCAGGGCTTGCTACACTCAACGGCTGTCCCGACCAGGACGAAGACGGAGTGGCCGACCACCTCGACCGTTGTCCAGCCCTTGCGGGAGTAGCCAGCAGTAGCGGTTGCCCCGCCGTGACGGAAGATTTGCAAGCGACCGTAGCCGCATTTACCGAAAATGTGCAGTTTGAAACGGGTAGTAATCAACTAAAAAAATCCTCCCGCGAGAAGTTGCGGGAATTGGTAAGCTTACTGACTTCCTATCCGTACTACGACCTCAAGATCAGTGGCCACACGGATGACCGGGGAAGCGACGAGGCCAACCTCCGCTTATCCAAAGCACGGGCTGCGGCCTGCCTCAATTTCCTCAGCGAGGAAGGCATTGCTAAAACACGGATGGAACACACGGGCTACGGAGAAAATCAGCCCATCGCTGACAACAATACGGCCCAGGGGCGAGCACAGAACCGTCGCGTTAATTTTGAGCTTTTCGTGGCTAGTCTTGCTCAATAATATTTGTAATAATCTCGGTACGTGCCTGTTCGATACCGATTTGATTTTGGTACACTTGGCGCAAGAAGGTAGCCTTCGCCGCTTGCTGTTCGTCTCGTAATTCCGTAGCTTGCTTTAGTAGGACACGGACCTGAGCCGCGCAGGGGGATGCGGGGTCAATTTTGGCTAATTCCGTCAAGGTAGCTGCGGGCTTTTGTTGCGCCAGGGACAGTTCGGCTGCTTGCAAGTGCGCTTCGCAATACGCCGTTTGGTAGGCTTGGTAAGCGAGGTCACGCTGGGTACGCGCCGTACTGGCACAGGTAGCATCCACCGGGATACCGTCGGCCAGGGCCAAAGCAGCGGTCAGTTGCTGACGTTGGCGCAGGTGCTCAACCTGACGCACCAGTACATCACATTGATCGTACAAACGTTGCCGATAAGTAGTGTGTAGCGCATCCAAAGCAGTTTTCACGGGTGATTTGGTGTAGCGAATCCCCTGCCCACAGGAGCGCAGGGCTTGCCGCTGGCTTCGCCCAACTCCGTCGATGGTGAAACTTTCGTTCGCCAGCAATTCGTCCGTGCCGCTCATTCGTAAGGTGAGTGTCACTTCGTACTGGATCATCACCTGGTGTTGCAGTTGATCCGATTGGGTTTCGCGCAGGGGAAAAGCTTTGGTTTGCAGTACGACGGGCTGCAAACTATCCATCCCGAAGCTTGCATCAAGCAGCGCCTGTTCCAAACGTACGGTCCACCCCGGTGGTAGCTCGCTGCGCAGCGCAACGTACGCACTCGGCAGCTGTGCCCAACACAAATTAACCAACAATGAAGCCCCGAATAGAAAAAGAATTTTTCTCATAAATAACAGCTTTAAAACTAAATTGCGCTAAGATGGGCAAAGGTAACCTTCTAGCGTTATTTGGACAACGGGAGCAAAAACTGCGTCAACTCGGCTAGGTTTTTCAACTGTAGATAATGGTGCTCTTCACGCTCTTGCTCGCTCACTTTTTCCAGTTCCCAAGTGGTATGGTACGGAATATGCACCGCTTGTCCCCCTACCGCCAGAACAGGAAGTACATCCGACTTTAAACTATTGCCC
>JBCDIR010000551.1:0-3135 GCA_038748735.1 Bacteroidota bacterium
ATTTTCTGTTGGCCCGGGGAGTGGGTGCTGAACAAGTCCATTTTGAGTTGTTCAACACCAATGGTTTACCGCAAAAACGCCGGCCACCAGTGTTGGAAGATCAAACGGCAGAATCCGAAATTAAGATTATTGAAGGTGGAAAAGCGTTTACTTTTCGCATTCCACGCGCTTCGGACAATATACTAGACGCCGCTTTACGCAACTATGCTGACTTGCCTTATGCTTGTAAAGGAGGGGTCTGCTGTACCTGCCGCGCAAAACTCGTGGAAGGAGAAGTGGACATGGAAGTTACCTACGGTTTAGAGCCCGAAGAAATTGAAAAAGGCTACGTGCTGACCTGTCAGGCTGTTCCGTTGACCGACAAGGTGGTGGTAGATTTTGATGCGTCAATGGCGAGTAGCGAATGATAGTATGATAAAAAAGTGCAAAAATGAATAACCAAGAACAAGCGTTCCAGGCTCGCATTGACCGGGGGGAAGTGATTGAGCCGCGGGATTGGATGCCGGAGAAGTACCGCAAGACACACATTCGTCAGATTTCGCAACATGCGCATTCGGAAATAGTGGGTATGTTACCCGAAGGCAACTGGATTACCCGCGCACCGAGTCTGCGTCGGAAGGTGGCATTGCTGGCCAAGGTGCAAGACGAAGCGGGCCACGGACTCTACCTTTACAGCGCCGCCGAAACCCTGGGGATCACCCGCGATGAACTGTTTGAGCAGCTCAACTCTGGCAAGGCTAAATACTCTAGTATTTTCAATTATCCTACCCTGAGTTGGGCCGATATTGGAGCCATTGGCTGGCTAGTAGACGGGGCGGCCATCATCAATCAAGTCATGCTGACGCGAACTTCTTACGGACCGTACGCAAGAGCGATGGTGCGGATTTGCAAAGAAGAAAGTTTTCACCAGCGCCAGGGCTACGAGATCACGCTCACCCTGTGCAACGGCACCGAAGTGCAAAAACAAATGGCTCAGGATGCGCTCAACCGCTGGTGGTGGCCATCGTTGATGATGTTTGGCCCCAAGGATGCCGAGAGTACGCATACGGAGCAGTCCATGAAGTGGAAAATCAAGCTCAAAACTAACGATGAACTCCGGCAGCAGTTCGTTGACGTCACCGTTCCCCAGGCCGATATCCTCGGGTTAACCGTGCCGGATAAGGACCTAAAATGGAACGAAGAACGCGGCCATTACGATTTTGGCGCCATCGACTGGGAAGAATTCTGGCGCGTTGTCAAAGGTGGCGGCCCCTGCAATAAAGAGCGCCTCGCCGCCCGCAACCAAGCCTGGGATGCAGGGGCCTGGGTACGCGAAGCCGCCGTCGCCCACGCCGAGAAAAAAGCCGCCCGTCGCGCTAGTGCCATCGCCGTATAATACTATTATCACCATCACATCGCTAGTAACGACGCATTGCCATGCGTCGCAAAACCACAAGTAATGAAAACAGAATGGCCCATCTACGAAGTCTTCATCCGCAGCAAAAACGGATTAGAACACCGCCACGTCGGTAGCCTTCACGCTGCGGATGCTACGATGGCGCTCGAAAACGCCCGTGACGTCTACACCCGCCGACAGGAGGGCGTCAGCATTTGGGTAGTTGAATCTAAAGCCATCACCGCCTCTAATCCGGACGAAAGCCAGGAGCTGTTCGACCCCGCCCGCGATAAGGCGTACCGTCATCCCACCTTTTACAAAATGCCCGACGGCGTGAAACATATGTAAAACATGGTAAAAGAAAAATTATACAACTATTTACTCCTGCTGGGAGATAATTCGATGATTCTCGGGCACCGTTTGTCGGAATTGTGTGGGCACGGTCCAAGTTTAGAAACGGACATTGCACTAACCAATATCTCCTTGGATCTATTCGGACAAGTACGTCACTACTTTCAGTACGCTGCCGAGTTGAAGAGTGAAAACGCTACGGAAGACAGTATCGCCATGCTGCGCTATCCGCACGAATACCGCAATACGCTACTGGTGGAGCAACCCAATACGGACTTTGCCTACATCATCACGCGGCAGTTTTTGTTCGATCATTTTCATCTTTTGTTGTTGCAAGAGCTGATGGAGAGTAACGATAAACAACTCAGTGCCATTGCCCATAAGTCGATCAAGGAAGTACGTTATCACGTCCGTTTTTCTAGTGAATGGATGAAGCGGTTGGGAGACGGCACCGAGCGGAGTCACGAAAAAGTGCAGGCGGCCCTAGATTACTTATGGCCTTACGTAGGGGAGTTACTACAAGAAACACCCACCGAAGCAGAGATGAAAGCGTTGGGTGTAGGTGCTGATCTTCCGAGCTTGGAGGCGGCGTATTTATCGCGCATCAAGGCGACAATTGAGGAAGCGACGCTTACCTTACCCACTGCTCCCTGGACACAAAGTGGCGGAAAGCAGGGCATTCATACCGAACACTTTGGCTTTATTTTATCCGACTTGCAGTACATGCAGCGCACTTATCCCGAAATGACATGGTAGCCACGACAATCGCCGATATAGAACGCCATCTAGTGGAGGTGTCCGACCCGGAAATTCCCGTTTTATCCATTATGGACATGGGAGTAGTACGCGACATTTCACTGGACGGTAAGCAAGTGTTAGTCAAAATAACGCCCACCTATTCGGGTTGTCCGGCGATGGATACCATTGCCACCGAAATAAAAATAAAACTGGATAGCTTAGGATACCAAACGAAAGTAAAGCTGGTACTAGCACCCGCCTGGACCACCGACTGGATTACGCCGCGCGGACGGGCCACACTTGAGGCTTACGGCATTGCTGCCCCGCTGGAAGAATCAGCGGATAAAGCGGCGTTGATGGGCGAGTCGCGCATCGTTACCTGTACCAATTGCGGTTCGACCAACACCCGTTTGGTGAGCCAATTTGGTTCTACGGCCTGTAAAGCCTTATTCCAGTGCAATGACTGTTTCGAGCCTTTCGATTACTTTAAATGTTTGAAATAGCCCCATGCAAATTGGTATAATCGGAGCGGGGGCGATGGGCAGTGGTATCGCACAAGTAGCGGCTACGGCGGGCTGCCAAGTACAGCTTTTCGATACTGTAGCTGATGCACTTACGCGTAGCCGGACTCAACTGGCTAAGATCATGGCCCGACTCGTTGAGAAAGAACG
>JBCDIR010000552.1:0-3134 GCA_038748735.1 Bacteroidota bacterium
CTTTTGAATGCGTTCGATAATGGCGCTATCGGCGTAGATTTGCTGGTTCAACGCCTCGATGTCAACCGCTTGCATATTTTCGTTTGAATTTAGGAACACAAAAGTGCTGATTTTTTACTAAACCATAACGCTTCCGGCGGCAAAATAGCTTAGCTTTGGAGTAGATTTTGTTGATAGATAGGAGGGTATCCCGCATCTGCGCTATTGCTGTACCGAACTCGAACTGGACTAGGCGGTTTCCAATATTGCTCATCATCCATACGTTACTAAACCTAAAATATAGCCTGTGCCAACTCACTTCAAAAAGACGATATTGCTGCTATTCTTGTTCGCTGGTGCGCAATGGGTGACGGCGCAAATTATTCAACCAACGAATAAATGGGAACGGCGCAAGCAAGCCGCCGGTTACTTTGAGCATCTAAGCACTGCCGGTTTGGTTGTACGTTTACCAACGAGTCACCGTAAAATTGCGAAACTAACGGAAATGCTGGACAGCAACCTAGTCGCTGAAGAGAATCGTCCCCTGTTTGAGCAACGCTTAGCGCAAACAAAGCGCATCACTTTACAGCGGCAACGAGCATTAGTAGCGGCCTTCGAAGCGCATTACGACCACGGTCCAGTGTACTTCATGGCCGATTCGAGCTACGTGCAGTTCTTGGCGGACCCCACCGCCGTCGTGTTTTGGAATACACAACTCCAACCCGACCCTAACATTAGCGGCCCGGGTGCCAATGGCCTCGTTTTCCATACTGGCTACCGCCAACCCAATTCGACCATGACCGTAGACCAAATAGTGGTTACCGACCGGCAGCGGCGCGAACCCGTTCGCCCGTTTCCACGGGCCTCCAGTAACGTGGCTACTGCCTTTACGGAAGACCCCGAAACCTACGAGATTTCGGTGCAGAAGTGGTCCATTCGCCTAGCGGAATTGGAACTAAAATTACGCAAATGGAATATGCTATGATGACTTCCCGATTAAGTGCTGTTTTTTTAATCGTCCTTTTCGCTAGCAGTTGCCAAGCGCCCGAAGCGTACCGCCGGGCGCAAGAAGCTTTTAGCCAGGGAGCTAAAGTGGAAATGCGCGACCGCTTCCAGACCCTCGCCGGAGAACGCCCACAGGAGTTGGTCTACCTTGACAACCTCTACCCAAGCACGACCGCAGCCCAGGCCGCGCGCGATGCTTACTACGAATTGGCCCTTACGGAAGTTCGGACAGCTTTGCAAGGAAAGCGCCAGTTGCGCAAAGTGGATGCGCTAGATAACACTTACGCGATACAAGCACTCAGCCAGTGGCGACAACGGGACTATACAGCGGCCCTCGCCACGGCTGCGACGGCCATACCGCTGCTGGAAGACCAATCGCCCGACGAAGACGATACTCGCGACTTGGCGATGATGCGCGCCCTGCCGGGACTGATCAAATTAGACGTAGCTTACCAGCAGCTAGCGGTGGCCAAAACGCTGGGTGAAGCCATTACCGTGACCAGCAACCAAGACAGTTCTTACCAACTGGTTCGCCAGCAATTCCTGGACTACGGTCAAGCTAATCAAGACGGTTCCAACTCGGTTATCCGGGGTGTAGCATTGGTACAAAGCGTACTGGAAAAAGTAGAAAACGAACCGAACTTGCGACGCTACTTTTTAAACGCGCAACTAGCAGGAGTAGATACCTACGGCGACTTGCTGCTGGAAACCTACCAAGCCGCGAGACGAACGGAACAGGGTGCCGAGGAGATCGCCTGGATTAACCAGGAACGAGAAGCCTACGATCGTCTAATTGCGACCCATTTGGAACGACTGGAAAAATTGCTACCCGAGGGACGAGATAGTGCACTATATCGATTTTGGAAGCGGGTGCTTTGATAGAGTTGTGGTGGTTTGGTGGTTCGAGACGGCGTTCCTCTACCCTATTCTTAAAGCGAAGTAAAACGGAGCGATCCCACTACCCAAACTATTGTCGAATAGACCGTGACGGTCTGAAAAACGAGACGGAATCCCTCTACCTTTTATCCACAGCGAAGCGAATCCTTCTACCAATACCTATCTATTACAAAAAACTAATCTATGCAACAACTCACCTTAGCCGCAGCTCAGCAACTGGTCGACGAGTGGATTAATACGATCGGTATCCGCTACTACAACGAACTGACCAATACGGCGATTCTGACCGAAGAAGTGGGCGAAGTAGCCCGTTTGATGGCCCGCATCTACGGAGAACAATCTTTTAAACGTCCCGAGGACGCCGCCGCTGCCCCTAGTAAACTAGCTGACGAAATGGCCGATGTGCTCTTCGTCCTCATCTGTTTGGCTAACCAGACGGGCATTGACCTGACCGAAGCATTACAGCAAAACCTGGATAAAAAGACCCAACGAGACCGGGAACGACACGCGGGGAATGAGCAATTGCGGTAAACAAAAGCACTATATGCGAATTAAGAGTAAAAATGGCCCAAAAGACGGATGCAGCGGCTACTTTACCATAGATATGGCTTAAAACGCCCTTTGTTACTCTTGCTTTTGCGACAAAATAAAATGCACCTAAAAAATTACAGCCGTCAACGAATGAGTTGTAGCGGCAGACTCCCCCACCGATCTTCGTACAAGATACGTAGCTGATAGGACCCCGCTGGCCACTGATGAACATCCAACACGAGCGATTGAGTTCCCGGCAAACCCGTAAAAGTTTGGAGGACTTGCCCCAAGGGATTGACCAATTCTACCGTCGTGGGCGCTTCGTTCGGCCAGGAAAGCTGGGTAGTGGCACTGGCCGGATTGGGATACACGGCGAAACCAGCGGTGGCAAGCCAATCCGTCGTTGAAGTCAGGACAGTAATATCGTACACGATAAGACTATCACAGCCATTGGTAGCTGATTGAGTTTCCACCAACAAGGTATCGCTGCTCACCAACTGCCCCTGAACGTAATCCGGTTCGATCAGGTTGACGGAAATCGTAGTAATTGGACTCGTAAGGACGTGAACGTGGAACCAGGTGATGCTGTCGTAGTCCGCGAAGATCAGTTGTTCCTGTATGATCGTATCCTGCGTAATCGTCAGTCCGCGAAATTCCTCGCCGGGGCAAAGCGTATGTTGCTCGGCAGCGCTGCGGATCGGCTTGCGAATGCGGTGGCGAAC